>JANQUM010000067.1:0-8146 GCA_030731175.1 Spirosomataceae bacterium | reverse complement strand
TAAAAAAAGCGGGGAAAGTTGATTTTAGCGGTCAATTCAAAGGATTGTACAACGATTTTACCACGACGGCGGATATTAAATCTTCGCAACTCGGAGAAATTCGGGGAAAAGTGAAAGTGAAACTCAACAAAAACCCCGCCCTATCTACATATTACGGCGACGTAGTCACAAACGAACTGCAACTCGGAACAATTATTGACCGACCAGATTTAATCAAAAACGTAACTTTTGATGGCCTTTTAGACGGTAAAGGACTGACAATTCCGTCGGCGACGTTGAAATTAGACGGCGACATCCGACAGGTTTACCTCAACGATTATAATTACCAAAACATCGCTTTGCGGGGCAAAATGAGCCAGTCGCTTTTGGAGGGTGAAATAGAAATTTTCGACCAAAACTTACAAGCTCAGGTTAGCGGAAACATTGATTTTAACAGCGATCTGAACAGGTTTGATATCATCGGTACGATTGACAAAAGTAACCTCAAAGCACTTGGGTTGACGAAAGAAGATATGCGTTTAGAAAGTGATTTTGACCTCAAAGTTTCGGGAAATACCTTAGATGACTGGTTGGGAGCAGCTACGCTCAAAAATATCAAACTGGCAAACGACAGCCGCAATCTTGCCGTAGATTCGTTGAATATTTACTCAAATGACCGTTTAGGTCAACGCGAGTTTGTACTTAATTCGGGCTTATTTGACATATATTTTCGGGGAAATTACGTACCGAGCCAAGTCATAAAGGATGCCGTAAAACTAACCGAAGAATACCGGCTCTTCTTCAAAACAGACGAGAAAGCACGCAACGCGTATTATGCTTCTTTACCCAAAGATACTCCTACCCAAAATTATACGCTCAATTATGAGCTAAAACTAAAAAATTCTGAGCCGTTTTTTGCTTACTTCTTCCCGTCGGTGCGGGTTTCAAAAGCATCGTATTTTAGTGGGAGTTTTAAGCAGGGAACATCTGCTGAAATTAAGCTGAACGCCAAAATAGATTCTTGCCAGATTGGTAATAACCGTTTTTATCAAAACAGCATTGACTTGTTTGCTTCAAAGGTTTCTGATTCTCCGGAAGTGCTTTCGTCGCTTTTAGTTCAATCCGAAACGCAACAAATTGGCGAACAGCTTTTTACCGAAAGTTTTGAAGTTTCGGGGGCGTGGGACGAAGCAAATCTTATCACGTTTGATACCAAAATAAAGCAACGGGAAAGTGCTAACGATGCTACGGTTTTCGGGCAAATGCAGATTTTATCCGAAGGTTTAGAACTACGGTTCAATCCCGAAAATACGCAGCTGAATGTTTTGGGAGATACGTGGCGGCTCGCCGAAAATAACCGCATTTTTATCAGAGGCGACGACGTACTTTTTAGCAACGTAGCACTTTTTTACGACAAGCAACGCATCGCCATGAATGGCATTTTCTCTAACAGCCCCGACGAAGTCGCCATTTTAACAGCTAATAACTTTAATCTCAAAACTCTTCAACCGCTGCTCAATTACGATATCTCGGGCGTTCTGAACGGGAACGTAGCGGTGCAGGAAGTTTACCAAAGTGCGTTGATAAACAGCGATGTAAAAGTAAGCAGCTTTATGTTTGAAAAGCAGTTTGTCGGTAATATTTCGGCTGAAACTGCTTGGGATAATTCGATTCGGAAATTACAAATAAATGCCGGAATAAGCCGTGAAGAGCAGGAAATAGTAAAAGTAGTTGGAACGTATGACCCTTCGGATGAAAAATCACCGTTGAATTTGATAACGGAAGTTCGGGCACTACCCGTCAAATTGTTTCAGGGATTTGTGAACGATGTTTTTTCTGATTTGGGTGGAACAGCAACCGGAAAAGTCAGCGTGAAGGGAAAGCCAGCATTGCCGAATATCAATGGTGAAATCAGCATTGACAATGGAAAACTTAAAGTGGACGTATTGAACAGTTACCTTTATTTCACAGATAAAATACTCGTTACAAATTCGAGCTTCACCGCTCCCGATAAAGGTATTACGCTGCGGGATGCCCCGCAAAATGGCAATACCGCAACGCTCGAGGGTGGTGTTTATTCCCTCGGAAACGGCAAATACCGCTTATCTGTAAGTGCTACAATGCCCGGGATTAACGGTTTTCAACTCTTGAACACCACACTTGCAGACAACGAGTATTTCTTCGGGAAGGCTTTTGTGGGTGGGGATATTCAACTCGCCGGGCCATTTAATGATATTGAAATCACTGGAAACCTGACCAGCAAACGCAACACAAATTTGGTAATTCCGCTTGACGGGGCTACATCCGTAAACACCGAAACAGAAGCAATTCCGTTTTTGAACAGCAACCGTGAAATCGTGTACGATTTATCAACCGACTTGATTGACTCAGTGGCTACGCCGCCCGCAATAAATCTTAGCGGCGTGCGAATGGCGTTTAACCTCACGCTCACCCCTGCTGCCGAGTGCGAAATTATCTTTGACCGCACCAATAATGATAAACTTGTAACTCGCGGAAACGGGCGGCTAACGCTGGATTACGACACTCGGGGCGGATTTTCAATCACCGGCCCGTACGAAGTAGAAAGCGGAAAATATGATTTTAGCTTTCAAAACCTCGCTTCGCTTCGCAAGTTTGATATCGAACGAGGAAGCCGAATTGAGTGGTCAGGTGACCCGTATTCGGCTCAACTCAATATGAAAACAGGGTACATTGCCAACCTTGCCATCAATACTATTGACCCCTCAATTACGACATCAACCCGCTATCCGGCTCAGGTAATTGTAAACCTAACGGATGATTTGATGCACCCAAAAATAGCTTTTGGATTATCTTTTCTGGAAGCTCAATTGCCAATTGATGACCGCCCGAAAGTGCTCGCTTTTCAAGAACGTTTACGCAATGATGAGCAACTCTTGAGCAGAAACGTAAGTAGTATTTTGGCGTTTAATCAGATTTTGTTTGGCAACAATGAATCCAACGCCAATTTGTTGAATCAACAATTTTTACTCGATAATATCAGTAATTTAGTGTCAAACCAAATCGGAAATATTGCCAGTCAGATTGACCCAAACCTTGAATTAGGGCTTCAGTTGGGCGATATCCGACAGAATTTTAATAATACGCAACTTAACGTGGCGTATCAGTATAATGACCGCCTGCGGCTGAAAGGAAATAGTTTTTACTCGAATGGCTCGCTCGAAAACATTACCAATAATCAAACGCAACTTACCCTTGGAGGCGAATTTGAATATCTATTAAGCAACGATGGCACGTGGTTGTTGCGAGCGTACGGCCGTAGCGTTCCGACTTCGCTTTACATTTCTGATAATAGTGTTACAGCCGCCACGGGCAATATTTTAGTGTCAGGCGTGAGTGTACAGTTTTCCCGAAATTTCAACTATATATTTCCAAAGAAAAATGCAATTCCAAAAGGAATTTCCACTTCCGAAATTAAGGCTGATGCCAAAAAAGAAGACGAAGTTTCGTTGAAATAATCGCTGCGGAATTCCTTCATCAAACACGTATTTTCAAATTGACAAGCTTGAAAACTAAAGCCATCCCGACAAGCTATCGGGACTTAAAAAATTCACCCGTATGTACAAGTTCAAATTTTTCCTCGCAATCATATTTTTGAGTCCGTTTTTGGGAAAGGCTCAACAGGCGAATCTGATGGAGTACTCGCAGAAGTCAACTAAAATAACCCAAAAGGGCATGTACGTTTTAGGAGGATGGGCAGTTGGAAGTCTAATTTCCAGCGGTTTAGCCGTTGGAAACGCAACAGGCGAAACCAAAGCTTTTCACCAGATGAACCTCGGTTGGGGAGCAATAAACGCAACTTTAGCAGGTTTGGGGATTTTGGGTGCGAGAAAGAAAGAGTTTTCAAATAATCAACTCGAAACACTCGAAATGCAACACAGCGTGGAGAAGACTTTTCTCGTAAATACCGCCCTTGACGTGGCTTACGTGGCGGGCGGCTACGCCATGACGCAATACGGAGAAAACCAAAACGAATTGGAAAAACGTGATCGAAACGTGGGTTTCGGTAAGTCAGTGATGCTGCAAGGTGGATTCTTATTCCTTTTCGATGCAGTTATGTACGGCGTTCACCGCAAACATTACAAAGCTAACCGAATGCAGTTTATGAACAACGGAAATTCCGTGGGGCTGCATTATTCGCTTGATTAAGTTTTGAGTAACTTTGTAATTTCAACGACGACAAAACCTCACAGATTTGAACAACGATTACTACAAAATCTATAAGGATTTGATTAAGAACTAATAAACTCAAAACGACTCAACTTATGACAGCATACGTATTTCCCGGACAAGGGGCACAATTCAGCGGTATGGGCAAAGAGCTTTACGAAAGCTCTGCCGAAGCAAAAGTACTATTTGATAAAGCCAACGAAATTTTGGGTTTCGACATCACCAAAATAATGTTTGAAGGCACAGACGAAGAACTCAGACAAACCAACGTTACACAACCAGCCATATTTTTGCATTCCGTTATTTTGGCTTCAACAATTGAAAACTTCAAACCCGATATGGTTGCGGGGCATTCACTCGGTGAATTTTCTGCATTGGTTGCGGCAAAAGCACTTTCGTTTGAAGACGGCTTACGCCTTGTCTCGCAACGTGCTGATGCAATGCAAAGAGCGTGCGAAATAAACCCGTCAACAATGGCTGCGGTTTTAGGATTATCCGACGGAGCCGTAGAAAAAGTTTGCGAAGCCATTACGGATGAGATTGTTGTTCCGGCAAATTATAACTGCCCTGGTCAGCTGGTAATTTCAGGTTCAAATGTTGGGATAGATGTAGCCTGCGAGCAGATGAAGCACGCTGGTGCAAAACGAGCATTGAAACTTCCCGTTGGCGGAGCCTTTCACTCACCACTAATGGAGCCAGCAAGGGAAGAACTTGCCGCTGCCATTGAAGCAACCGAGTTTACCTCGCCGGTTTGCCCAATTTATCAAAACGTAAACGCCGAGCCTTCTACCGACGTGGCTACAATTAAAGCCAATCTAATTGCTCAATTGACCGCTCCCGTTCGTTGGACACAGTCTGTCGAACGTATGGTAGCAGACGGAGCTACGTTATTTATAGAATGTGGCCCAGGAAAAGTATTGCAAGGATTGGTAAAAAAGATCAGTCGAGAAAGCGAAACAGCAGGAGTTTAAAAATTTTTTCGGTGGAAAGTTGCATCGAAAAAAGTTAGGCATTACTTTTGCATCTCCAATTCAGGATTGACCTGTGGTGTAATGGTAACACAGAGGCTTTTGGTGCCTTTATTGAGGGTTCGAGTCCTTCCGGGTTAACAACTTAAGACCGTAACAAATTGAAAATCAATTAGTTACGGTCTTTTCTTTTTATATGTTGTCGTTTTGGGGTACACTAAAAGCTATTTTCTTCAACAAATTCCATAAAAACGGTTTCATCTAACTGCACTATCACAACAAATCGTTGCACTCACGTCAGTTTTTCAATAACCACTTTCCGCAAAGCTTTAAAAGCCTGTTAATAAGTGCGTTCTTTGCAGCTTTTTGTCTAAAAATACTCCAATTATCGGCGAAGTGTGAAAAGGAAAAAAGTCTTTTATCCTTCGTCTTGGTTCCTCAAAGTCTAAAAAACAAATGACTCAATACTTCAAACTCTTCGATCTTTCGCAAAAAGTTAATTATAAAAACGAAATTCTTTCCGGTCTCACGGTAGCATTAGCGTTAATTCCTGAAGCCATTGCGTTTGCACTTATTGCTGGGTTATCACCGCTAACAGGTTTGTATGCCGCTTTTGTAATGGGTTTTATCACCTCTATTTTTGGCGGTCGCCCGGGAATGATTTCGGGAGCAACGGGTGCGGTTGCGGTTGTAATTGTAGCATTGGCAAAAGATTACGGCGTAGAATATATTTTCGCCGCCGTGGTTTTGGCAGGAATTATGCAAATGATTGCGGGATTCTTGAAATTGGGTAAATTCATCCGTTTAGTGCCGCATCCGGTAATGTTCGGTTTTGTGAATGGCTTGGCAATTGTCATTTTCATGTCTCAGCTCGATTCCTTCAAAATTGACGGAAATTGGATGACCGATACTACGTTATTGATTATGCTCGGCTTGGTTTTGCTAACAATGGCAATTATCTGGCTCATGCCAAAATTCACGAAAGTGATTCCCGCTTCGTTAACCGCAATTTTAGTCATTTCTTTCATCGTAATTGGTTTCAATATTGATACCAAAACGGTCGGTGACATTGCTTCGATTCAGGGTGGATTCCCGCCGTTTCACATTCCCGAAATACCATTTACGTTAGAAACGCTCCAAATCATTTTCCCTTACTCGCTAATCGTAGCCGGAGTTGGTTTGATTGAAAGTCTGTTAACATTGAACTTGATTGACGAAATCACGGAAACCCGCGGTAGCAGTAACCGAGAAGCCGTGGCTCAGGGAGCGGCAAATTTGCTTTCAGGGTTTTTCTCAGGAATGGGCGGCTGTGCTATGATTGGGCAAAGCCTTATCAATATCTCATCTGGTGCAAGAGCCAGATTGTCAGGAATTGTGGCATCTGTTATGCTCTTGGTTTTCATCATGTTTGGGGCAAGTTTGATTGAGCAAATGCCCGTTGCGGCCCTCACTGGCTTAATGATTATGGTAGCAATTGGTACGTTTGAATGGGCAAGTTTCCGAGTTATTGGTAAAATGCCGAAGCACGATATTTTTGTCGGAATTTTAGTAGCGGCAATCACCGTTTTGCTTCATAATTTAGCGTTAGCTGTTCTGATTGGTGTTATTATTTCTGCTCTTGTTTTTGCGTGGGAAAACGCTAAACGCATTCGGGCGAGAAAATCAACAGATGAAAACGGCGTAAAACATTACGAAATTTATGGTCCGCTTTTCTTTGGATCGGTGCAAGCTTTCAACGATAAGTTTGATATTTTGGGCGACCCGAATGAAATCGTAATTGATTTTCAGGAAAGTCGTGTAAACGATATGTCAGGCATCGAAGCGTTGAACAAAATAACTGAACGTTACGAAAAAGCAGGCAAAACTGTGCATTTAAAGCACCTCAGCCCCGATTGCCGCGTTTTACTCAAAAACGCTGAGAAAATCATTGACGTAAATATCTTGGAAGACCCAACGTATAAAGTAGCGGTAGATAGGTTTTGATTTAGGCGGCAGTTTCTAAAGGGTTTAACTGAATTTCAAACCCCATTTTTGTGCCTAACTTACCAAGTTCGTCTTTGTATCCTTGTAATAAACTCTCGTAATCAGTTATGTAACTCTCTGGGGATTCGTTTTGCTTGTGTTGTTTTATATTCTCTGAAGTCGAAGCAATGAGTTCTAACAATCTTGCTAATTGATCCCCCCATGATTTATAGTCTCTCTCTTTTTGCGGCTTCATAATTATTCTTTTAAAAATCTATTTGAATAATGCCCTTGGGCTTTTTATCTCTTGAAAAACCAAATGTGAAAAGCCACTGCTTACTGTCCATTTCATAAAGAAAGTATTTCGGATGATTCTCAGGGTACTGAATAATAAAGTATCCATCGATAAAATTCGTTTTATTATACCTTTCTTTTCTAAAGTAATTCAGCCGCTTTTCGTTTTTCCTATAGTCCTCAAAGTTGATGAATATGACAACGTCAATATCATTCGGATTCAATTTATTGGTTACAAAACTACCGTCAATCCACTGACTAAAAGGGTTTTCTAAAATACTTCTCATTCTTTCAATGTACCCAAGATAGGATTCAAATATAGTAGTTCTCCGTTCTGAATTTGCAAAATCGTCAACAAACATTCTTTTGAACGTTTCCAAATTTACGGAAGTGGTTTTATGTGGAAACAAGTTTCCGTGTAAATCAAATTTTATCATAGTATCTCTTCAAAACGCAATCGGCGTAAAAATAATATCTACCCTCCTATTCCGCATTCTGCCGACGTTAGAATTATTGCTAAACGTCGGATTTTCTAAACCATCGCTGCGGAATTTTATGCTTTCGGGAGAAATTCCCATTCTTTTTAATTGCTGAATTACAGAGCGGCTTCGCATATCAGAAAGCCATTGATTGTACTCTTTCCCACCAATATTATCGGTATGACTGATTATGGTTACGTCGTAATAATCAATGTTTTTCAGCTTTTTTACAAAATCGCCTAATTCTGTAATCTG
>JANQUM010000066.1 GCA_030731175.1 Spirosomataceae bacterium | reverse complement strand
TTTATTGAAGTTTTTGAATCAGTGAACTCAGTGCCTAAACTTATTCTTGGCATATTGTGTCATTTTAATTGGGCATCACGATGTTATAGAAGAACAAAACATTCCCATATCCTGCTAATATAGGCAGTAAAGTGCAAAAAATAGTATTTTTTTAGTTCCATAAGTAAACGTTCCGAACCGTTAAGAACGGATAATTAGAAATAATCTCCGCTCTCTAATTCAATCTCCTGACGATTAACTTATCAACCAATTCACAAAATACCTGCGGTTTTAACGCCCGCCAGTTTTCAATTTCGAGCGTTCCGCCAAAATTGATGTAATAATCAAGGCGGTATTTGGTAAATTCTTCGGCGATGAATTGCCGTAAATTTATCGCCGCAATCCAGCCGTCTTCAATATCTTCGTACCATTCTTCGTAATAATCGGTGTCGCCGCCGTGAAATTGCAATAGATTTTCCCCGATTAAAATAAAGCGTTTTATGCCGCTTCGGGTGAGTTTATCAACCACTTTTCGTTTGAAGTGCATGCTGTCGTTGTGCAGCGTGTCGTTCCATTCGCCAAATAATTCAATCACGCAAGTTTCGGTTTCGTAGTTTGCGTAGAGCAATTTGCAGTAAAGCGTTTCGGAGTCAATTTCGTCCCATTCGGGGTCAATATAATATCCGTAAATATCATTCACATAGGTATTTCCGTAACTCCGCCCGTAAAACGGCGATTTCTTGTCTTGTTCGGCAATGTAGTAGCGTTTCCAGTTATAAAACGGCTCAATATCGTGCATAAATTCGCGTTAAAATTCATCAATTTACAAACATAAAACGGCGTTGTCGTAATTTCTGTTTAATTTTAAGTTGTAAAAATACGTTCCCGATTTGCAGAAAGTTCAGTACAAATACCAGCCCGATTACCTAACGCTCTCAGAGCCAACCAAATACTCGCAAAGTGACCTCAAATCTGAGGAAATGCTGTTGAATATCGGGCCGCAGCACCCATCTACGCACGGCGTTTTGCGGTTGGAAGTAATCACCGACGGTGAAATTGTGGTGGACGTAGTGCCGCACATGGGTTATTTGCACCGCTGTTTTGAAAAGCACGCCGAAGCGTTGCCGTTTAATCAGATTATTCCGTACGTGGATCGGCTTGATTACGCCGCCGCCATGAACTCCGAACATTGCTACGCCATGGGCGTTGAAAAGATGCTTGGAATTGAAAACGATATTTCAAAACGAGTTGAATACATTCGGGTTTTGGTTGCAGAATTGAGTCGGTTGGCCTCGCATTTTCTCGCCATCGGCACTTACGCCCTCGATATTGGAGCAACCACGCCCTTCCTTTGGCTTTTCAAAGAAAGAGAAAATATCCAACGACTTTTTGAGTGGGTTTGCGGGGCAAGATTGCTCTACAATTATATTTGGGTTGGCGGGCTTTTTTACGATTTGCCCGTTGGTTTTGAAGAACGCTGCAAAGAGTTTATGGTTTACCTAAAACCAAAACTCGTTGAACTGCAACAGATAGTTACTGATAATCATATTTTCAGAAATCGCACCGGAAACGTCGGTGTTTTGCCACTTTCAATGGCAATAAATTATGGCTGCACAGGGCCGGTACTTCGGGCATCGGGTCTGCGTTGGGATTTACGAAAAGTGGACGGCTATTCGGTTTACCCCGAAATTGATTTTGACGTGCCAATTGGCGAAGGTTTAGCCGGAAAAGTGGGCGATTGCTGGGACAGAAATTACGTGCGAGTGCAAGAATGTTGGGAATCAATCAAGATTATTGAGCAATGCCTCGAAAAACTGACGGGCGACCATAAACGTACCCGTGATTTTGACCCGCAAGCTGCCGTTCCAAAGAAAATTAGGCCGAAGAAAATGGACTTCTACGCCCGTGCCGAAAACCCAAAAGGCGAGCTCGGTTTCTTTTTTCGCACCGATGGCAGGTCAGATATTCCGTTACGGATGAAAGTACGAGCGTGTTCGTTCAATAACCTTTCCATTTTATCCGAAATTTCAAGAGGAATGATGAT
>JANQUM010000065.1 GCA_030731175.1 Spirosomataceae bacterium | reverse complement strand
CTATGACATCATTCCGTTTCAACAAAACAGTTGTTTGCTGTCCGGCGTAGCCAAAAGCGTTTACTTCAACTTCAACCGGAAAGGTATTTCCAACATAAGCCACTTGATTGGCGAAAATCCCCAAAACTCGCACATCTTTTTTTCGAGTGGTGTCCCCAACTCCAACCGTATGTATATTGAACGGGTAAGTAGCAAACGTCGGCGAAACGCCAGCATTCACAATTCCATCTGAAACAACGATTACGTCAGTAAGATTTTGGCCTTCGTATTCGGTAGAAAGATTACTGAGTAGCTGAGAAATATTAGTTACCGAACCATCGAATTTGACCTGCTTAATATTTTCAGGGGCTATTGCATCAGCAGTATTCAAGGTTCTAAAAGCCGTTGAAATGTCTTCTCCATTAAATTCCTCCGACAAAATTGCGACTTTTGAGAGGATTTCATCCCGTTCGTTGGTTTTTATTGATCGTGAGTCGTCAAGAGCAATTACAACCGTTGCCGGAATTGTGCGAAGTGTTTCCCGTTTAAAAAGCGGATTGAGCAACAAAAAACACAACGTACTCACCAATAAGCCTCGCACAAAAGCAAGTGCAATGCGTTGGTTTTTGGTAAACGAATATTTCTTTTGGTACATAAAAGCGGCATACGCCACCCCTACAAGTACGCAAAGCAATAAGAACCACGGAGAATATTGAAAAAGTACGTCGGTATTCATTAGTTAAAATTACATCAGCATTCCGCCATCAACCACTAAAACTTGCCCCGTAACGTACGCAGCCATGTCAGAACCTAAATAAGCACAAGCGTTGGCGATGTCTTCGCCGCTACCCGCTCGCTTTAACGGTATACCACTCATCCATTCTTTGAGTTTATCTTCGTTTAGTTCGCCCGTCATTTCGGTTTCGATAAATCCTGGAGCAATGGCGTTGCAGCGGATGTTTCGCGAACCCAATTCTTTCGCTACCGATTTGGTAAAACCAATCATTCCAGCTTTTGAAGCGGCATAATTGGCTTGTCCGGCGTTGCCCATAATACCCACAACGGATGTTATATTAATAATAGAACCCGCTCTTGCCCGCATCATGGGCTTAGTAGCCGCTTTCACTAAATTAAACGCTGATTTGAGGTTAATTCGCATAACATCGTCCCAATGTTCTTCGGTCATTCGCATGATGAGCGTATCGCGGGTAATACCCGCATTATTAATCAAAACATCTATTTTTCCGAAATCAGCCACCACATTAGTAACCAATTCGTCAGCAGCATTGAAATCAGAAGCATCTGATTGATAGCCTTTTACGGTTGTTCCAGCAGCAGAAAGTTCTTCTTCAAGAGCTTTCCCTTTTTCAATGCGTGACAAGAAAGTGAAAGCAATGTGGGCGCCGTGAGCAGCTAAATTCTGGGCAATGGCTTTTCCGATCCCGCGGGAAGCTCCCGTAATTAGTACGACTTTATTTTCGAGTAGTTTCAATTGAAGAGTTCGTTTTGTTGTTAAATAATAGTTTCAGCTTTTTTGTTCGGTTTTTCAAACCCACCGACAACGATAACAATCTCACCTTTTACGGTGCGTTGAGCAAAATTAGCCAAAATTTCGGACAATGTTCCCCTAACACTCTCTTCGTAAATCTTACTAATCTCCCGACAAACGCAGGCTTTGCGTTCTTCGCCGAAAAATTCGATAAACTGAGTTAAGGTTTTGACGAGTCGGTGCGGTGATTCGTAGAAAATCATGGTTCGTTCTTCTTCTACCAACGCCTGAATGCGGGTTTGACGACCTTTTTTGTGCGGCAAGAAACCTTCAAAGGTAAAACGATCGGCGGGTAAACCTGAATTTACCAAAGCTGGCACGAATGCCGTTGCTCCTGGCAAGCAGTTTACTTCAATACCTTCCTGAATTGCCTCCCGAACCAACAAAAACCCTGGATCAGAAATAGCGGGAGTTCCAGCATCAGACACCAACGCAATAGTTTGACCTTCTTTCAAAAGTCCGATTATGCGTTCAACAGTGCGGTGCTCATTATGAGCGTGGTAACTTTG
>JANQUM010000064.1:1654-2041 GCA_030731175.1 Spirosomataceae bacterium | reverse complement strand
AAATCCGAGAATGTCTTCAACCGGCATGAATACAAGTGCGGTTTTTGGTTTCACGAATACCTTATTGGAAGTATTAAAAAAAGAAAAACCGACTCACTTAGCCGTTTGTTTCGATACAAAGGCCAAAACCTTTCGTTCTGAGCAATTTGAAGCTTACAAAGCTAACCGCCCACCGCAGCCCGAAGATATAACAATTGCAATTCCGTACGTAAAGAAATTGGTAAAAGCCATGAACATTCCGTGCATTGAATTAGACGGTTTTGAAGCAGATGACGTGATTGGAACGCTGGCAAAGAAGGCAGTTCAGCACGATTTTGAAGTGTATATGTACACGCCCGATAAGGATTATGGGCAATTGGTGGAAGATCATATTTTTCTCTATAAACC
>JANQUM010000064.1:0-1644 GCA_030731175.1 Spirosomataceae bacterium | reverse complement strand
AAATACTGGCTAAGTGGAAAATCAAACGCATTGACCAAGTAATTGATATGCTTGGATTGATGGGCGATGCCGTGGATAATATTCCTGGAATCCCTGGAGTTGGGAAAATAACTGCGGAAAAATTGCTGTTGAAATACGACACTGTAGAAGGAATTATCGCAAACGCCCACGAAATCAAAGGCAAAATGGGCGAAAAGATTGCCGAAAATGCGGAGTTAGGAATATTGTCGAAGCAGCTTGCTACGATTGATATTAACGTTCCAATAGAGTTCAACGAAGAAGACGTGACCATGTGCGAAGTTGATGAACCTGCATTGGAGGCGTTGCTTGATGAGTTAGAATTTAGAACGCTCAAACGCCGCATGTTGCCTTCAAGTGCGGAGGCGGCGAGTATTTCAACTCCCGCAACTAAGAAAAGCAAGCCGAAAGAAACGAGTCAGTTTTCGTTATTTGAAAATTCGACAACTTCCAATACAAATTTTAGCGACGAAGAAGTAAATCCAGAAATTACGGTTGAAAAGTTAAACATCAATAACACCGTTCACAAATATTATTTGATGGATTCGCCGCAAAAAAGAGCGGGATTATTGCAATATTTGATTCGCCAAAAGACGGTTTGCTTTGATACTGAAACAACAGATTTAGACACAACCGATGCCGAATTGGTTGGTATTGCCTTTTCTTATTTAGAGAAAGAGGCGTTTTATGTTCCGTTTCCCGCTGATCAGGTAGAAGCCAAAATAATTGCCCAAGAATTTAAGCAAGTGTTTGGAAATGAGCAGATTATAAAAGTTGGGCAGAATTTAAAGTACGATATTTCGGTACTGAAAAATTACGATATTGAAGTAAAAGGAGAATTGTTTGATACGATGTTGGCTCATTATTTGATCGAACCCGAAAAACGCCACGGTATGGATTTTCTTGACGATACTTATTTGAATTACGACACCGTTCCGATTGAAGATTTGATTGGAAAAAAAGGTAAAAATCAAGGAAATATGCGGGATGTTGAACCCGCAAAAGTTGCCGAATACGCCGGAGAAGACGTTGATATTACCTTGCAATTGAAAAATATTTTAGAGGTAAAACTCAAAGAGCTGAACCACGAAAAGTTATTGCATGAAGTGGAAATTCCGTTGGTGCACGTGCTTTCTGACATGGAAATGGAAGGCGTAAATGTGGATGAAGCTGTGCTTGCAGAAATGTCGGGAACACTCAACGAAGACTTGCTGAAAGTGCAGGATGAAATCTACGAAATTGCGGGAGTGGAGTTCAATATTAACTCGCCGAAACAGTTGGGTGAAATCATGTTTGAGAAGCTCAAAATTGACCCTAAACCCAAGAAAACACCGTCTGGCCAATACGCCACGGGCGAAGAGATTTTGAATAAATACGACGGCGAACATCCAATCGCTTCCAAAATATTGGATTTCCGTGAATTGTCGAAACTAAAAAGCACCTACGTTGATGCGTTGCCGTTATTGGTTAATTCAAAAACGGGACGTATTCATACCTCTTATAATCAAGCAGTTACCGCAACAGGACGTTTGAGTTCTACGAATCCTAATTTGCAAAATATTCCGATAAGAACGGAACGAGGAAGAGAAATCAGGAAAGCGTTTGTGGCTCGTGATGAAAACCACA
>JANQUM010000063.1 GCA_030731175.1 Spirosomataceae bacterium | reverse complement strand
CGACCGTTGCGGCGTTGACTGAAAACACGCCGAAATTACGCTGATAATGAAAACAGAAATTGCAAGTAGTATTAAAATGCTCTTCTTCATAACAGTTGTAGAATTCTTTTGAATTAAAGTCTTTTTTCTTTTGTCCTACTTCCTTTATCCAATCAATTACACTTAAAATTTTGAATATCATTCTCCACGCTTATTTCCGAAATCTTGCCGCTCGGAATTATAAAACGGGCGAAGCGTAAATCTGCAAGGGTTTCGTTTACGCAAATATTGTTTGGGTTTGAAGTTGCTTTTCCCTCCACAATGCCGTCGTAAAGCACATCTTGAGATTTAAAGCATTTCGCCGCAACCAATTTACCCAACTCTTTAGTAACGTCAGGAACGCCAAATTCTCGCTCGTAGGTGTTCCCGTGAATAAACACATTTTTTACGTACGGACTCCAGCCTTCATGCGTCGGAATTGGTAAATCAGTTATTTGATAACTTGCAATAGATACTGAAGCCGTTTTGTGGTTAATTATCTGATTATTAAACACTTCCACGCTATCTCCGGCAAAAATAACAACGCCACTTCCAGGCGGAATCATCGAAATTGGGTTGCCGTTTTCCGAAGCTTCGCCCAAGGCAAAATTCTCGTGATTATTATCTTTTATCAGGTTATTGTAAATCTTGGTATTTCGCCCCCAAGCTTTAGGCAAACCCGGTAAATTGAAAACTAAAATGCCGCCTGTATTATTTTCAGCGTGGTTATCGTGCACGATTGCGTTGTCAGAATTTTCAATTTCGATTCCCGCTACATTTTCAAAAACGTAGTTATTTCGTACAATAATCTTGGTGGATTGCCCGACGTAAATTCCCGCATCTCGACTATGGGAAACTTCACACTTTTCTATCAAAACGTTGTTGCATTGCACCGGATAAATTCCGTAAGTGCCGCTCTTCGCTAAATCGGTATGCGTCCATGTTGTGTTTACGTCCCGAAACGTAATGCCGTCGCAGTGCTGCGTTTTAATGTCGTCGCCTGGTGCGTCTATAACCGTAAAACCTTCGAGTGTGATATTATTCCCAGCAATTTTCATTCCTTCGCCGCCGGTTGTGAGGGTTTTGAAAGAAAGTACACTCCTTCGCATTCCCGCACCTTTCACGGTAACATTATTAACTGCATCCAAAATTAATTGTGTATTCAATTCGTAAAAACCTTCGGGAATTTCGATGGTAATTCCGTCTTCTGCTTCAATAAATGCGGCAACTAATTCTTCGATTTGATCGGTGTTTGCTTTGGGTAAATCACCGATTTCTACCGATTTTGTATTTGAATCATTGGAACACGACCATGTTGTAATTGCGAAAAATAGCAGAGTGATGTGAACAGATTTTTTCATTCTAAGAGTGTTTTGCGTGAAAAGAGGAATACAAAAGTAGCTTGTCTTAAACTTATTCTACTTGACAAAAGTCAAATAAATCACAATTTAAGTCAATTTCGCTCGAATTCTGCTGAGAGTTTCGAGCGAAACACCGAGGTAAGAAGAAATATGCGTTAGCGGAATACGCTGAATAATTTCGGGAGAATTAGAAATTAATTCGTCGTAGCGTTGAGCGGCGGAAAGGTGATGAAAACCCCGGCGGTAAGCTTCGGTTGCAACAAAATAGCGTTCGGTCATCAGCCGTCCGAGACGTTCGATTTCGGGAAAATCGTCGTACAGTTTATAAAGTGAATCACGGTGGATGCCGAATGTTTGCACATCTTCAAGAGCTTGTAAACCTGTGTAGGAAGGGCGGTTAGAAATGAAACTGGCAAGGCAAACCGCCACGTCGTTTTCAAAACCAAACCAAACGGAAATATCGTTTCCTTTGTCGTTGATTATGTATTCCCTAACCGCACCTTTCGTTATGAAGTAAAGTATAGGTGCAGGAGTTTCTGGTTCTGCGATTGTTGACTTTTTGAGGAATTTGTAGGCAATCAAGCAATTCACAAAGGCTTCAGTGGCGGTCTCGCTGATTGGGTGAATGGCGGATATAAAGTTTTTGACGGCTTGCAACAAGGCTTTAGCG
>JANQUM010000062.1:7356-10675 GCA_030731175.1 Spirosomataceae bacterium | reverse complement strand
GCCGTATTTATGACCGCCCCAGTTCACAATTGCTCCGTGAATTGGCCCCATCAAAAAGTGAATTGGTAAAAGGAAGAAAAACGCCCAGTGAATATCCCAATAGAAATAGCCTACTACATAAAAGGCGATATATGCTCCACCCCAAAGTGCACGGGATATCCAATTGTCTCCAACTTTATCCACTGCTTTCCACTCTGGTAAGTCTTTTTCAAAACGGGCTTCTACCTTCTGCTTGTAGTATAGAATTGCGTTGTAGATGTCTTTCGTTTTCCACATCATCGTAAAGATGTTCTTTGTGTGGTGCGGCGAGTGTGGATCTTTCGGCGAGTCGCTGAAAGCATGGTGCATACGGTGTAATACTGCGTACGAGCGAGGGTTCAGGTAAGAAGACCCTTGCGTAACGTATGTAAAAAGGTAGAAAAAACGCTCCCAGCCCTTGCTCATTGTAAACATTTTATGAGCAGAATAGCGGTGCAAAAAGAAGGTCTGGCTAAATAGTGACAAATACCAATGACCGATAAAAAATGAAAGTGCTGCAACCATAAAATTATATTAAAACTTGAAAAATAATAGATTATAAACTTGTAAAGGCGTATTCGATGAGGTTTGCACCCATTTGCAAAGCCATCAGACGAACCGATTGCGGATCGTTATAAATGCTTTGATCTTCCCATCCGTTACCAAGATCAGACTCGAAAGAAAAGTAGGTGACTAATTTTCCTTCGTGAAAAATCCCGAAACCTTGCGGTGGCTTATTGTCGTGTTCGTGAATTTTGGGTAAACCCGATTTGAATTTATATTTTAAGTTGTAAATCGGATGATTAAACGGAATTTCAACAAAATCATGTTCAGGAAAGACCTTCCTCATTTCCCGCCGAATAAAATTATTCATGCCGTAGTTATCATCAATGTGCAAAAAGCCACCGCTAATTAAGTACTTGCGAAGATTTTTTGCCTCAGCTTCTGAGAAAAGTACGTTTCCGTGACCTGTCATGTAAACAAATGGGTACTGAAATATCTCAGAACTACCTGCTTCAATTACATCTTCTTCTTTGTAAATATTAGCATTGAGCTCTTTGTTACAAAATTCAATAAGATTGGGCAAGGCTGTTCGGTTGGAGTACCAGTCTCCACCCCCACCATATTTCAATTTGGCGATTTTTATTGATGGACTTTGAGCAAACGCCCCAAAACCAACAATTAACAGTAAGAAAAAAAGATTCTGTTTTTTATTCATTTGCGTTCAATAAAGTACAAGCTACTAAAGCGGCGGTTTCGGTTCTTAAACGTGAATTTCCGAGAGAAACCATATGAAAATTTTGCTCAACTGCCTGTTGTACTTCTTGGTCAGAGAAATCTCCTTCCGGACCGATTAGTATGATACAGTTCGTTGCATCTGAATGTTTTGTCAAATCCGTAGAATCAACGTGCAAATGTGCAACAAATTTCTCAGCATCGTTTTTCTGATTTTCAGAAAGAAACGTTTCAAAATCAACCAACGGGTTTAAAATCGGCAATGTTGCTTTCAAGGATTGTTTCATGGCCGAGATGGCAATTTTTTCAACCCGATCAACCGAAAAGTGCTTTCTTTCAGAATTATTTGTTTTGATAAACGAAATTTCGTCAACGCCAATTTCAACAGCCTTTTCTACGAACCATTCAATGCGGTTGTTATTTTTTGTTGGTGCAACGGCTATATGAACTCTCCGATTTCTCGCAGATTCCTTCCGCTGTGATAATATATTAAACTCACACTTTTTTGGATGTTCGTTCTTCAATTCAACCTCAAAGAAATTACCCTTTCCATCAACCAAGTGAACTACATCACCAATTTTCTTCCGTAATACTTTAATACAATGCTGACTGTTTGTTTGGTCAAGTACATTATTATCTAAAGCATCTGGTGCGTAGAAAAGCTGCATTTTTATTCGTTTTCAGATTCAAAGCTGTAAAGCGTTTTGTCGAGCTTAATTTTATCAGTAGAAAATTCCTGAATAAATAATCGAATTTCTTTATCCGTAATTACAGGAATATTTTTCACGTATTCTACGCCTATTCCGTATTCAAAATCGGCGTCAATGTTCAATTGCTCTGCCACCTTGACAGCCCCTTCTTCTTCGAGCAAATTCATGGTTTCTTCCAGCATTTCTTCGATTTTAGCCTCGTCAGAAATGTTAGTTAATTTCAATTCTTCGCTAATTTCCTCCACGGCGGTATCGTATAATTCGAGTTGATATTCCATTTCGAGGGTAGTCATCAAGACATCATAAATCACTTCTTGGTCGTGTTTTAGGCCCACAAATTGAAAATGAACCGCCTGCCCCGTCTCGGCAAAATCATCTTCGTCTTCAACCAAAACGTATGGTTTCCCTTCCTTTATACATTCTGCCCTTAGTTGAGCAATTTCTTCGGGATTAAATCCAATATTCATTAGTTTGTACTTTGGTAAATTTATAACAAATAAAACATTTCTCGGTATTTGGCAAGCGGCCAATCTTTGTCATCAATTATAAGTTCGAGCTTGTCAACATGATAACGAATTTTCTTAAAATAAGGCTTCACTTCTTCCGAATAAATTTTGGCTTGCTCTTCAAGTGAAGAATTTGCGTTCGCCTCTTTTCGCTTTTCAGTCATCTCCAACACAAAAGCCGTAATATTACTAACGTGTTCTGAAATTTGCTTAATAATTTCGATTATTGGCTTTGCTTCTTCCTCTAAGCCAATTTCTTTTAAATTCTTGGCATTTTTTATAAGCGAAGACTGATAACCAATTGCGGTTGAAATTATGTGATTTTGAGCTAAATCACCAATTACCCGCGATTCAATTTGCACCTTTTTTGTGTAATTTAATAATTCAATGTTGTAACGAGCTACGATTTCAGTTTTGCTCAATATATTTTTCGACTCAAAAAGTTCAATAAACTCAGGACGCAAATATACTTTTAAAGCCTCTGGTGTTGAAGTAATATTGCTCAAACCACGGCGTTTGGCTTCCGTTTTCCATTCTTTGGAATAGCTGTTTCCTTCAAATAAAATATCTTTAAAACCGCTTATATATTTTTTGAGAATCTTTACAACTATACCCTCTTTTTTACTGTCGTCAATTTTTCGTTCTTCGTCGTAATCGTTCTTGAATTGTTCGAGCTGATTAGCTACAATCGTGTTCAGAATCATCATTGAAGTTGCCGCATTTGCCGACGAACCAACCGCCCGGTATTCAAATTTATCTCCAGTGAAGGCAAAGGGCGAAGTTCGATTTCGGTCGGTATTTCCTAGTAAAACCGACACATTCGGCTTGGTTATTCTGGAGGCACTTGCT
>JANQUM010000062.1:6698-7346 GCA_030731175.1 Spirosomataceae bacterium | reverse complement strand
GCGTTAATCCAAGTTTCAAATACGCATTTTCTCCTTTCTCAATTTTGACAATATCTTGCTGTTCAATTCCTTCCAAAACCGCCGTCATTTCACTACCCAAAAATATCGACATGATTGTTGGCGGAGCTTCCAAACTTCCCAATCGGTATTCGTTGCCGCTATCTGCAACGGAAGCACGAAGTAAATCAGCGTTTTCATGAACGGCTTTAATGACGTTTACCAAAAACGTCACAAAACGTAAACCCTCCTTCGGTTTAGTGCTCGGGGCAAGTAAATTTACCCCCGAATCTGTTATCAATGACCAGTTAGCGTGTTTGCCGCTTCCGTTTATGTGACTGAATGGTTTTTCGTGAAAAAGTACGGCGAATTTGTGCTTTTGAGCAGTCTTCCGCATTAAATCCATTAACAGAATATTATGGTCGCAGGCTATATTGATTTCCTCGTGCACTGGTGCAACTTCAAATTGTGCCGGAGCAACTTCATTGTGCCGCGTTCTGACCGGGATACCGAGCTTTTGGGCTTCGGTTTCAAAGTCTATCATAAAATTATGAATTCTTGTTGGAATCGACCCAAAATAGTGATCTTCCAACTGCTGCCCTTTTGCCGGAATATGCCCAAACACGGTTTTGTCTGCCATTACCAAATCTG
>JANQUM010000062.1:0-6688 GCA_030731175.1 Spirosomataceae bacterium | reverse complement strand
GGGAATTATAAAGGGCTTCGTCGATGAGAAAATATTCTTGCTCCAAGCCCAAAAAGGGCTTCACCGATTCTATGTGGCGGTCAAAAATAATTCCAACACTGGTTGCGATTTTATTGAGCAAGTTTATCGAACGCAGCAACGGCGTTTTGGTATCTAAGGATTCCCCTGTAAACGAAATATATAACGAAGGAATGCACAAGGTACCAGAACCAGCTGTGTTATAACGAATGAATGGTGGCGAGGTAATATCCCACGATGTGTAGCCGCGAGCTTCAAAAGTTTGCCGAATGCCGCCACTTGGCAACGAGGAAGCGTCTGGTTCTTGCTGAAAAAGCGTTCTGCCTTCAAAGTTTGAAATCAGCGTTCCGTCGAAAGAAATACCTTCAAAAGCATCATGTTTTTCCGCCGAACTCCCAGTTAGTGGTTGAAACCAATGCGTGTAGTGCGTTGCTCCTTTTGCCTGAGCCCACGCCTTCATTCCTTTTGCAATATCGTCCGCCAGAATTTCATCAACCGGCGACCGGTTTTCTTTAGCTACCAAAAAACGGCGGAATTTATCTGGAGTCAAATAACGTTCGATGACGGCGTTGTCAAAAATGTTTTCTTTAAAATACGTATTTAATGCCCTATCTTCGACTTTAAATTCGGTGCTTGCCCGTTGTTGGGCGATTCTTACTGCTTCCTGACGATTTTGTGTCATTTTAATCCTTTTGAGCTATTGTTCAGCAAATTTATAAAATGAAAGAACGAATACAATTCTTATTACTCTACTATATTTTTTGGCTCACGTATTTTATATGTGCCAGAATCATCTTTTTGGCGTACCATATTCAAGATGTAAAACAACTTACGCTTGAAATGCTCTACGGAATTTTCAAGAATGGTGTTGTGATGGATCTTTCCGCAGCGGCGTACCTGTCTGTCATTCCGTTTTTACTCGTTTGCTTCTCGCATTTCTATAAGAAAAGTCGTTTAGAATCGATTCTTTATAGTTTTACTTTTTTTATGACGGGAATTTTGACGCTGATAATTGTCATTGATCTTGAAGTTTACAACGTCTGGAAGTTTAGACTTGACCAAACACCGCTCAATTATTTATCGAGCCCGAAAGAAGCCTTTGCTTCGGCGAGTGCGTCGCCAATATTTCAGCTATTTATTAGCTTCCTACTCTTGATGGCTATTGCGAGTTATTTCGTTTATCGCATCATTTCGCACAACCTTAATAAATGGAAATTCACCAAAAAACTTCCGTTCATTCCTATTGCGTTGGCAATTACCGTACTGCTTATTATTCCGATTCGGGGTGGCCTGTCAGGAAAAACCCTAAAGCCCGGAAACTTATATTTCTCTGATAATTATTTTGTCAATATTTCTACGCTTAACAGTCCGTGGTATTTTGCTTATTCGCTGGTGAAGCAATTTGACACAAAGCTTAACCCGTATAGTTTTCTACCAAAAAAAGTAATTGATAAGAACCTAAGTGAGCTATTTCCTAAAAAAAGTAACACCAAGTCCACTCCAATTGCTACTGTAAATGATCAAACCAATGTGCTAATTGTGATCGTAGAAAGTCTGACAGAAAAGGCATTAGGCAAAAAAGTAGATGGCATTGAAATAACACCTTTTTTAAATTCACTTCGGGATTCATCAGTGTACTTCAGTAATATGTACGCTGCCGGAAGCCACACCGAAGAGGGCTTGGTTGCAATTTTGAACGGATTTCCGTCTATTCCTGGTAAATCGCTTATTTACGAAGAAAAGAAAGTGGCGAAATTACCTTTTCTGACGAAAGATTTTGACAGGAACTCGTTTGCCACCTCCTTTTATTACGGCGGAGATGCTTCATTCTTAAACCTAAAAAACTATTTACTTACCGCCGACTATCAAAATATCACAGAAGTAGGATCCTTTCCAGATTCGCTGCAAAAATCTTCTTGGGGTGTTTTTGACGGCGAATTACTCAACCGATTTATTACCGATTATCGAACAAAATCCGGTCGCCCATTTTTCAGCACGATACTAACTGCGTCATCCCACGAACCATTCAAAGTTCCGGGAAAATTTAGATTCACCGAGAATAGCGTCGAAAATCAGTTTTATAATTCTTTAGCTTACGTTGACGAATCCCTGAAAAGTTTTATTTCAAACGCACAAAAACAATGGTGGTGGAAAAACACTGTCGTAATTATTGTGGCGGATCACGGTCATCGTTTCCCAAAAGCAGCTTCCCGTTTTGATGATTACAAAATTCCGATGTTTTGGACTGGCGGTGCGGTCACTAAGTTTCAAAAGAACAACGACCTACTTTCTCAAATCGATATTTCAACAATGATACTCAAACATTTTAATTTCAACCACTCAACATACGTTTGGTCAAAAAATCCGTTGCTTGATAAGCAACCAAAATGGGCATTTTTTACCTTCAATAACGGATTTGGTTACGTAGAACCAAGTGGGGAAATTCTATTTGATAATACCGGTTTGAAAGTACTTTCTGTTTCCGGTAAAAACAAAATGACCTTAGAGCAACGAGGTAAAACACTGCAACAAACCACTTACGAAGACTATTTAAGAAAATAGGCGTCTGCTCATTACAGCATCAGTTTATTCATTAAACTTCCCCAAAAACTAAAAAGTAGCCCCCTGCAGGCTTCAATTATTTACGATTTTGAATATTTATTTGTATTATTTCAATATATTGAAATTTTATTGTGCGGAAATGCACTTTTCAGTTAATATTATATGGCATAAATTATATATTTGTTATGATAAAATCTTAACAGATAGTATTTCCAAAACCTTTCAAACTCAATTATTAATGGCAAAAATTAAATTAGAATACATTTGGTTAGATGGCTACTTCCCTACTCAAAATATGCGTAGCAAAACCAAAGTTGAAGAACACGAAGACTTCAAAGGAACGCTCGAAGAAATTGGACTGTGGTCTTTTGACGGCTCATCTACAAGACAAGCAGAAGGCGGTTCGTCAGACTGTATTCTGAAGCCAGTAGCAATATATCCTGATCCAGAGCGTGTAAACGGTTTTTTAGTAATGACCGAAGTTATGAATCCAGACGGTACGCCGCACGTATCAAACGGAAGATCCACAATTGACGACGAAGACGATGATTTCTGGTTCGGTTTTGAGCAAGAGTATTTCATCATGGATACCAAAACACAACTACCGCTTGGCTTCCCAATTGGCGGCTATCCAGCTCCACAAGGAATG
This sequence comes from Spirosomataceae bacterium, assembly GCA_030731175.1. Classification (GTDB taxonomy): domain Bacteria; phylum Bacteroidota; class Bacteroidia; order Cytophagales; family Spirosomataceae; genus JANQUM01. The sequence continues at coordinate 3,459 of JANQUM010000062.1, read as the reverse complement.
TATTACTGCTCTGTGGGCGGTAAAAACACGCACGGTAGAGATTTAGTTGAAGAGCACGCTGATTTATGTATTGATGCTGGGCTAAACTTTGAAGGAATTAACCAAGAAGTAGCCAGCGGACAATGGGAATTTCAACTTTTTGCGAAAGGTGCAAAAAAAGCCGGTGACGAAATCTGGATTGCAAGATACCTTCTTGACAGACTTACCGAAAAATACGGATATTATATTGAGTACCACCCAAAGCCACTTGGAAAAGACATGGATTGGAACGGATCAGGAATGCACGCAAACTTCTCTAACACAGCGTTAAGAACGAGCGGAAGCAAAGAGGTTTACGCCGCAATTTGCGAATCATTCAGACCATTTGTTAAAGAACACATTGCCGTTTACGGAGAATTTAACGATCAACGTTTAACTGGTTTACACGAAACAGCTGCTATTACAGACTTCTCATGGGGAGTTTCAGATAGAGGTGCCTCAATCAGAATTCCAATTATTGCGGTTCAAAAAGGCTACAAAGGCTGGTTAGAAGACAGAAGACCGGCTTCTAACGGAGATCCTTACAAAATTGCTGCAAGAATTATCAAGACGGTGAAAACTGCCAAATATTGATAAGATCACAGAATTGCATTTTACGAAGCCCCTCAATTTTTTTGAGGGGCTTTTTTGTGTAATTTTGCAGCGTAAATTTATCTTATGAAAAAAGTAGCATTCTATACGCTCGGCTGTAAACTTAATTATTCCGAAACCTCTTCAATTTCACGAACTTTCGAAGAACGCGGATTTATCAAAAGCGAATTTTCTGATTCGCCGGATATTTTCATAATTAATACCTGTTCGGTGACGGAAAATGCCGACAAAAAATGCCGTAAAATTGTTAAAGAAGCAAACAAAATTAATCCCGATGGTTTTGTGGCGATTATTGGATGCTACGCACAACTGAAACCGCAAGAGATTTCAGAAATTCCGGGCGTTGATGCTGTATTGGGAGCGGCGGAGAAGTTCAGACTCCACGAATTACTCGGAACTTTCACCAAAGAAAAGAAAAACGACAGCAATAAAAGTACGGCAAAAATCTTCAATTCAGACATTGACGAACCGCTTGATTATCATACATCCTTCTCTCTAAACGACCGCACCCGCACTTTCCTAAAAGTGCAAGATGGCTGCGATTACCCCTGCACCTACTGCACCATTCCTCTTGCCCGAGGAAAAAGCCGTTCGGATGAAATTAAAAATGTGGTAGCAGCCGCCGAAGAAATTGCGGCAAACGGCGTAAAAGAAATTGTGCTGACGGGCGTGAACATTGGAGACTTCGGAATTATTAACGGCGAACGGCAAACCAACTTCTTAGAACTCATCAAAGCATTGGACGAAGTGGAGGGAATTGAAAGATTCCGCATTTCTTCTATCGAACCCAATTTACTTTCTAACGAAATCATAGAATTCGTTTCAACTTCAAAGCGTTTTGTACCGCATTTTCACATTCCTTTGCAATCAGGGTCAAATGAGGTTTTGAAATTGATGAAACGTCGCTATAACCGAGAACTTTACGTAGAACGGGTTGCCAAAATTAAAGAAGTAATGCCCGATTGCTGCATTGGTGTTGACGTCATTGTGGGACATCCCGGCGAAACGCAAGAGCTTTTTCTGGAAAGCTATAACTTTCTTAACGAACTACCCATCAGCTATTTACACGTATTTACTTATTCTGAAAGGGCCAACACGAAGGCGATCGAAATCAAACCAATAGTTGACAAAGGCGAACGCCGCAAACGCTCCAAGATGTTGCACATCCTTTCGGATAAAAAGCGTCGTTTTTTCTACGAACAACAACTCGGAAAAGAATTTACCGTACTTTTTGAGGAAGACATCGAAAACGGCATGATGCACGGTTTCACCGAAAACTACGTTCGGGTTGCGGCTAAATACGACCCGCTTTTGGTGAACGAAATGAAAGTAATTTCGTTAGCTGAAATTACTGAATCAGGAGCTGTACTCGCTATTGAACCGGCAGAAGTTTTGATTTAAGAATTGCAAGTTTACGGCCCCGAACCAGCGAATGCTCACAGTAAATCAAGCGGGCTTTTTATGATACTCGCCGATTGACGGGATACATGTTAAGAACTGATATAATCTATTGATTATAAGCTAATTATTATCATATTGGGAGTTAATTATCTCATTCTGGGTACATTTCTGACCCAAAAAATCCAGTGGACAACAAGCGGCTATAAAACTATGTTCGATATTCATCGAAACACAGTTCATAGCCGCTGACCGTTAGCTAACATAACCCGATTGTTCCAATTAGTGAATAATTAAATAAGAGAAAAACCAAAAAGATGAATATAAAAATTAATAAATCACTATTTCAAATACCACTCTTAATGGCTGGTTTTGTAGTATTACTGAGTAGTTGCTTTAAATCCGCTAAAAAGGCTATGGATAAAGATACAAAAGCCATGATGTATCCAAGCGATGTCATTCCATTTATGAACGAATGGGGAATTCTTTTAGGAGATGGCACACACACTGAAAAATTAGTGAAATATGAGAAAGAAGATTTTTTTTATGTTTCAAATGTTGGGGAAACCAATTGGGTGGTTTATAAAACACCTAATGCTGGGGTTACCTCACGAACTTCAAGCAACACAAGAACAGAATTAGGACAATTAGAACATTGGACACCCGAAACGGGTGGTAAATTAACAGGCACATTAAAAGTAATGCATGTTTCAACCATTGGTGACGCAAGAGAAACCTCTTCTTATTCGGTAGTCGTTGGGCAAATTCATAGTAATGAAGGTCATGAAAACGAACCTTTAAAAATCTTTTATAAAAAATTTCCCGGGCACTCAAAAGGGTCTGTTTTTTGGAACTATGAAATTAACACAGAAGGTGATAATTCAAAAAGGTGGGATTATTCAACAGCCGTTTGGGGTTATGATATGTCTGTTATTGGATCAAGTTCCACTTCGTACCCTGAAGAACCTAAAAATGGTATTGAATTAGGAGAAGAATTTAGCTACGAAATAAACGTTCATAAAGGAATAATGCATCTCACTTTTACGAGTGAAGGACATGAGACGATTAAGTTTACAAAAAACTTATTGAAATCAGAATTCACAACATATTCAGATATCCCTCAACAAGTATTAACATCTTACGCGTCGGGAGGTCGTGATGGTATTGAACGTTCAAATGCTTATGCTGGCGAAATACAGTATTTTAAACAAGGGGCTTATAATCAAACTCAGGCACAAGCCCCACAAGAGAATAATGCCTCGAGTACTGCATCAGAAACTATTAATAGCATTATTGCGAAACAATATGCAAATGGATGCTATGCTGAAGTGTGGTTTAAGGAAGCTACTGTAGGTTCTGGTACATTGCCAAATAAAGATTAATTTCCACCAAAAACCAGGCTGTGTGTTAAAAAAGCAAATAGAAATAACT
>JANQUM010000061.1 GCA_030731175.1 Spirosomataceae bacterium | reverse complement strand
CCGTAATTTCCCGACACCATAATCAAGTGCGTATAATCACTCAGGTTTATCCGTCCAACGCGGTCAACGTCAACCATTGTCAACGGAATGTTCACGCGGGTATCCAGTAAATGCCACACTTCGCCAGCATCGGTGTTGTCAACGCCACTACCTACTAACATCAGAGGTTTTGGCATTTCGAGCACCATAAATTGCTCACTGCCGAGGTCAATTCCTGACGAAGTTAAACCCGTATTTATGGCGTAAATATCAATGGCATCACGTTCAGCGAGGGTTTTGAGCATTGCCGATTCTTCGCTGCCACCTTTGGCAATTACCTGAATTGTACCGTAACCAAACTGCTTTTCGCCATTGTTTATTACCGCTTTGAACGGACTACGGGCAACTTTCAAACGGTAGCCTTTTTGCATTAATTCGTACGCCGCTCTTGGGGCAAAATAGCTGTTCCATTCAAAAACGTAAGCGTAGCTACTTTCGCCAACTACTTTTCCTTGCGGGAAAGCGTTGTTCGTCACTTCGTCGCCCAAAGAAATCGCCGATTTCGACTCGGCGTAAGGTACGTTCATGCAAAGCGGGATTGTCCACGCCGATACGTCGTAGAAAGCACTGTCTTCAAAAGTCGTGCGTTTTTCAAACAACGAATTTATCAAGCGATGCTGCGGTTGATTAGTCGAAACCACGAAGGCGTTATCGGTTGTAAACTGCTTTCCATCAATGCTCTCGTTGCGTTTCAGGCGGTTTATTTTGATGTCGTTACGCTGCATCATATTTACCATTTCCCAAGTGCTGGCGGCATCGTTTCCGCCACCAAACACATAGGCTTTAGTTGGGTAATCTGCTTTTTCCTGATAGAAATTCTTCATGTGATCCAGCATTTCTACCCGCATTTCTTTGGCGGCTTTTAGGGTGGAAAGCGTTGCCGAAAACTGGTTACGAATTGTGAACGCAAAACTCATTACGCCGTTTGGCGTTTCTTGCAAATGACCGCGGGAAGAAGCCTGCTCAAACAAAATTCCTACTGAACCATTCACGTCAGGAAGAGTAGAGCCTTTTCCGTAATAAAAATCGTCGTAGTTTTCTTGGGTGTAATAAAACGACCCGATTTTGTCTAAACCTTTCGCGTGATATTCGCCAATTTTGGCGGTCAAGGCAATGTTAGATTTCGGCGTGTTTGGGTTGGTACGTTCAGGTATTCCGGGTTGAAAAAAGAAGGTAGAACCGCTGCCCATTTCGTGGTGGTCAGTCAGGATATTTGGTCGCCATTCGTAGAATTTCACCAAACGCCCACGGCTCTCGGGCAATTGCTGATACAGCCAATCACGGTTCAGGTCAAACCAATAGTGGTTCGTTCTTCCGCCCGGCCAGGTCTCGCTAAATTCTCGGCTGTTATTGTCAGAAACGAGCGTTTGGCTACGGTTGTGATTTACCCACGTCGCAAAGCGATTACCGCCGTCGGGGTTAATGCATGGGTCTATCAGAATCACAGCACTTTTCAATAACTCATCGATTTCTGCTCCTTGAGCGGCGGCTAAATGATACGCCGATAGTAGCGATGAATTTGCTCCGCTGGCTTCGTTTCCGTGTACGGAATAGCCCATCCAGACCACGATGGGCATGTTTGCGGTATTCACGCTGCGGGAAGTTTCTGAATTTACGAGTTTTTTATGCTCGGCTTTGATTTCGTTGATTCGAGCTTGATTAGCCGGAGAAGTAACGGTAAGCAGTAGCAACTCTCTGTTTTCGTAGGTCTTGCCGTAAGTCTCCACGGTAATCCGATCTGACAAACGAGCTAATTCTCGCATATAAGCGTAGTTTTCGTACGGAGTAATGTGCTGCTCACCAAGCTGGTATCCCAAAAACTGTTGTGGAGTTGGAATGTCTGGATTGTAGGTGACATCTTGGGGTAAATAATAACTGTCTTTGACTTGTGCAAAGAGCGAAGCCGACACGAAAAGCGTCAGCAAAAGCAAAGTGATTTTACGCATGGAATTGGGGTTGAAATGGGTTTAACGTTTACGTAAACTTCGTAACCTAATTCGGTAATTAAAAGTTTTACGGAAGTGAATAGACGTAGCGGT
>JANQUM010000060.1 GCA_030731175.1 Spirosomataceae bacterium | reverse complement strand
TTCAGGTGGGAACCCGAGTCAAAATAAACGATAATCTAAGCAGTAACGGAGGTTTTATTCTTGGGGCTACGGATAAAACCAAAGCTTATAACGACGACGGTACGGTGAGAGGGTTAGTTCGTTTGCCATTAATTATGTTCTCTGTTAACCTTCAAGCAACTTTCTAATAACTATCACTTATAGAATTGATATTCAAGAAACTTGAAAGCCCCGCTTCCAAATAGTTGAAAGCGGGGCTTTGTTTAAGAAAATCTAACTATCAAACCTTCGGGGCGGCGGCTAAAATAGCTTCCGAACAGCCTGCTTCAAACTTTTTGAAATTCTCGTTAAATAATTTCGCCAAATGAGTTAACTGCGATTTGTACGCCGCTTTGTCTTCCCATAAGTTTTCGGGGATGAGGATTTCGTCGGGTACGTTTTTACAAGTCGTCGGGAGTTCTAATCCGAAGGTTTCTTCCCGAATGGTCGGAGCGTTTTCTAATTCGCCGTTGTGAATAGCATCAATTATAGCACGGGTATAATTCAGTTTTATGCGTGAACCTACGCCGTAGCCGCCACCTACCCAACCGGTATTTACCAGCCAAACGTTTGTGTTGTGTTCGTTGATTTTTGTAGCGAGTAATTCGGCATATTTTGAAGGATGCCACACCATAAATGCCGCTCCGAAACACGCCGAAAACGTAGCCGAAGGCTCGGTAACGCCCATTTCCGTTCCTGCAACTTTTGCCGTGTAACCGCTGATGAAGTGGTACATGGCTTGGTCGGCGGTGAGTTTAGAAACGGGAGGCAGCACACCGAAGGCATCGCAAGTCAGGAAAATTATGTTTTTTGGATGCCCACCCACGCACGGAATTTTTGCGTTCGGAATAAACTCAATTGGGTAAGAAGCACGGGTGTTTTCCGTCAACGAAATATCGTCGTAATCTACTTCGTGCGTAGCCGGGTCAAAAACTACGTTTTCTAATACCGTTCCGAATTTAATTGCCTGGAAAATTTCGGGTTCTTTTTCGGCACTCAAGTTAATAGCTTTGGCGTAGCAACCACCTTCGATATTGAAAACTCCGTTTTCCGTCCAGCAGTGTTCGTCGTCGCCAATTAACGCACGATTTGTATCGGCAGAAAGGGTCGTTTTTCCCGTTCCGCTCAAACCAAAAAACAGGGAAACATCACCCGTTTCTCCTTCGTTTGCCGAGCAGTGCATTGACATCACGCCAATTTTGGGCATCACGTAATTCATAATCGTGAAAATGCCTTTCTTCATTTCCCCGGCGTATTCCGTTCCCAAAATAACGAACTCCTTCCGCTCAAAACTCAAATCCACGCTCGTGCGGGAATTCATGTACGTTGTGTGCGGGTTTGCGGGAAATTCTCCGGCGTTATAAATTACGTAATCTGGCTCACCGAAATCAGCAAGTTCTTCCTGCGTTGGGCGAATCATCATATTATGCATAAACAATGCGTGGTACGGGCGGGTGCAAATTACCCGAACTTTTATCTGATGCGTTTTGTCCCATCCGGCGTAGCCGTCCACCACGTAAATTCGGGTGCGGGTGTTGAAATAGTCAATGGCACGTTGCAAATTGATATTGAACGTGTGCTCGTCCATCTTAATGTTTATATCTCCCCACCAAATATTTTCTTTGCTATCGGGATGCTCAATAATGCGTTTGTCTCGTGGGCTCCGGCCAGTCTTTACGCCAGATTGTAACATTAACGCACCTTGGTCAGAAATAGCCGCTCCTCTGTCGTACGAAATAGCGTTGGCGTATAGCTTTGCGGGCGAAGCATTTCGGAGAACCTTCTTGGGTGAAATACTGTATTTTTCTAAGGTAAATTTCTTTGTAGTTTTCATTTTATGCGAGTTGTGGGTTATTGGCAAAATAAAAATTTTGAAGCAGGTTCTTTACCATGTCTTTTGAACCAACATAGTACGGGCATTTTTGATGAATTGCATCAATCGGAATATCTAAAGTAGGTTGCACTCCGTTTGTAGCCATTCCGTTTGCTTGTTCGGCGATGAATGCCAACGGGTAACATTCGTAAAGTAGCCTTAATTTTCCTTCAGGATATTTAGGAATTTGCGGGTAAAGATAAATGCCGCCTTTAAACATATTGCGGTGAAAATCTGCTACTAAAGAACCAATGTAGCGATTTGAGAACTCTTTCAGTTTGCAGTTGGTCAAATAAGATTTTATTTGAGTCGGAAAACTGTTGTAGTAACCTTCATTAGTAGAGTATTGTTCGCCCAATTGCGGGAACTTGAGCCTTTTGTGAGACAAGAAAAATTCACCCAGTGAGTTTTCAAGGGTAAATGCGTTCACCCCGTTTCCGGTGGTATAGACGAGCAAGGAAGACGAGCCGTAAAGTATGTATCCGGCGGCAACTTGTGCCCTGCCACCTTGTAGGAAATCTTCAAGAGTTGCTTCCGTTCCGACTGGGCTTACTCGGCGATAAATAGAGAAAATTGTGCCGACAGAAACGTTCACGTCGATATTTGAGGAACCATCCAGCGGGTCAAGGGCAACCACATAATTGCCATTTACGTTTCCGGTATGAATGATTCCCTCGTCTTCTTCAGTAACTACGGCACAGGCCTCGCCGCCGTTTGTTAAGGCTCGGATCATCCGAATATTGGCAATAACATCCAGTTTCTGTTGTACTTCGCCGTGCGGATTACGTTCGTCATCGGCTCCGATAATGTCAATAAGCCCGGCTCGATTTATTTCCCGATTGAGAATTTTACCCGCCAAGGCGATGTCGCGTAATAATTGCGACAACTCACCAGAAGCGTACGTAAATTCTTTCTCGTGCCGTTTGATAAAGCGATCCAGGGCAGTTCCCACTGGTAGTGCGAGGGCATCCATGAGTTCTTTCATTTCTTAATTTTATTGAGGTGTATAGTGCAACAAAATTAGAAAATATACCACCACCCTAACTGCGTTTTGTACAATTATTTATTTACAGAAGACAATTTTTGGCAAATAGCTAAACCTACAAAATTTTCGGGTGACAGCCTTACCAAAACTCCCAATTATGTTTGGCAATAAATTAATAGTTTAAAATTTAACTTATTAGCTGTTCGATTTCACACCTTTTTACCTCGCCGTTTTGGTTGATGGCGTAGTTGAAGCCTTTTTGAATGGCAAAAGCTTAGTTTTCGGCTTTTTGGTATTTTTCAACTATCACTATGTCAAGAGTATTGTCTACTTCGTCGGTCGATTTTTTGCGTTAATTCCAAACCGTTCTCAATAATACAACTCATCAACGTACCAACTCAATCGCTCCAAAAACCCCCGCACTGTCGCCGAGTTTAGGGCGAAGAAAAAGCGTTTCAACTTTTCGGTTGTTGAAAATCCAGTTTTCGAGTTCGGCTTTTGCTTCGGTATAAACGAGGTCAATATTGCTCACGCCGCCGCCAAAAACGATGACATCAGGGTCAATGACATTCACTACGTAATGCAACGCTTTTCCTAAAGATTTGACCAAACGCTTCATGGTAGCCGTGGCGTGTGCGTCTGTTCCGGCAAGGTGGCGTTCGTAAATTTCTTTTAATTTACGGTTTTCGCCGCTAATTTTAGAGTAGTATTTTTCGAGTGCCGGACCGGCAAAAACCTTTTCGTTACAACCCGCTTTTCCGCAGTAGCATGGTTCGCCGTTTTCTTCCGAAACATTGTGCCCCCATTCGCCGCCAATGCCATGCCTGCCACCAATTACTTTGCCGTTTACCACAACCCCTCCCCCAACGCCAGTGCCTAAAATCACACCGAAAATCACTTGGGCGTTCGGAGCTTTTTCTGGTACAATTCCCATCGTAGCTTCCGCAAGTGCGAAGCAATTTGCGTCGTTTGCCATCTCAATCGGGATTCCGAGGGCAATTTCAATATCTCGCTTCATCGGCTCGCCGTTCATGCACGTGGTGTTGCAGTTTTTCATGGTCTGCAACGTCGGATCGAGCGTTCCGGGCGTAGAGAATCCGATGCGATTTGGCTGAATGTTGGTCTCAGCTATCAGTAAATCAATCAGCTTTTTTATCTGACTTATAATGTGTTGATAACCACTATCGGCTTCGGTTGGTATTCGCTTCCGAATAAGAATTTCGTTCGTTTCGGCGTTCATTACAACGCCTTCTATCTTTGTTCCACCGAGGTCAACTCCCCACAAGTATTTTTTCATAAATGATGTATTTTTATTTTCCTGAATTACTTAGAAATGATATATTTCACTGATAAGCATCCCCCTACTCTACTTTCACGCCCCATTTTTCGAGGACACTTCCGTTCGGGCTGTAAATCAGCAGTTTGTTGTAATTAGATTCAAAAGTTAGGTACGGCGGGGCGGTTGCTTCCAATGGCTTATCACCAATTTGCTGCCCTCGTAAATCGTATAAAAGTGTCGTTTTTCCGTCAAAAATAGTAATAATCCGAAGATCATTTCCTAAATCAAAAAACTTCACATTCAACGTTTGGTAATACGGCGTTTCCACCTCGAGTAATTGCTCGCCTTTGTTATTGTAGATACTCACGCCAGACGAATAACGTTGCGTCAGCAGCCAATCACGGTTTAGCTGATCTTCCACCACGCCAAACGCAACACTGCGGGAACGGCGGGTTATTTGCCGGGCTTCGCTTGCCACCGAATTCCCGCTTAAATCTACCTCTTTTATCTCGCCCAATGTAGAAATAACCTGAATGACAGAATTACCTTTTCTGCCGTTCAATGCTACTATTTTCACGGGGCGGCTTTCGGTTGCCACCATCGGAAAACCCTTCACTTCCACGCCATTTTGGGTGTAAAACAAATGCAATGTCCCGTCAGATTCAGCTACGGCGAGTAACAATAAATTATCCCGCTTTATCAATGCAATATCCACAATGTCACGCAATTTATTTTTTAGCGGAATCCGCACTGCTTCGCTAGTAGAGGTAAGGGAGTAAATATCTCCCAATCCGGTTGCCACAAATACTTCTTTAGAAAACGTGGCAGTTGCCACAATAGCTGCCTGCGTGTTTTCGTAGATTTTCGTGAACCTAACGCCCGTTTTCTCGCGGTCAATAATGAATGCTTTCCCGCCAGCTGTGGTCAAATATTGCAACCGCCCGTTTTGGTAAAAGTCAACGCCTTCGTTGGTTTCGGTCAGTGGTTCGTTTACCGCCAAATTATTAATTTCCTTGCCTTTGGCGTTAAACAAAGCCACTGAGGTGGGCAATTGTAGTAATGTTTCTTCGGTATTATTCGCGGGGTTTACAATTATGCGGGGCGTTCCCGAAATTTCTCCTGAAACAGTTAAGGAGCTTTGCAACAACAATTGATTATCAAAACGCTGCTTCCCAAACTTGCTTTTCTGCACGTGCACCTTCGTACCAAATTGGCCTTTGAAAGCGATGTTTTCAATGGCAATGAGTTGCATATTTTTGAAACGGTTTTCGTGTTTCAAAACCGATTTTTGCCAATCTTGGGGAAGCGAGAAATAGATATTGTTCCAAATGCGTTGCGGACTGATGACCGCCGTAATCTGAGCGTTTTTATCGAGTTGCTTTCTGAGTTCCTTATGCCTTGCCGAATTTGCCCAAGTTTGCCCCATACTGACGTCGGCGAGGTAATCTTCCATCGCTTTTTGGCTGTTGGCAACAATCAGATAATCTTCCCAAGTTGTGAAATAGCATTCGGGAAATCCCGAAAAAGAAGACCCGAAAAGCAGGGCGGGAAATTCGCTTATTTCAAGTTTCTGCACCGTGCGGTTCAGCACACTAAATGGCTGCACTTTAAACGGCTGAAAACTCTCAGCGGCTTTGCCCAAACTTTCCGTAAAAAGCATTAGGTCGTTGGTATTTTTCGCCTGAAAAAGAGCAACCCGCTTGGCGTTTTCGTTGCCGATAGTTTCCATTTCGCAAAGAATGGCTTCTTTTCCAAGTAAACCGAAAACGCCGTTGATGTCTTTCCCAATTAAATTGGCTACGCTGTCTTTTTGGGCGTAAAGTTCTTTGTCTTTTTCCTTTAAATAAACGTTCAGGTCAATGCCCAAAGCGGCGGGGTTATCAAAACTCGTGCGGAGAAAAAATGCGGTACTTTCAGGAATCCATTTCAGGGAATTGAAACGGGTGGAACGCTGCAACGAAAACGCCGAAATAAACGGCACTTCAATCTTCGTTTTACTGGCAACGTACCCCGTAATTTTTCCCGAAATATCGGTTTTGCTAAAAATCAAATCAGGGTTGAACGGCACAATATTCCTGAAATAACTCCGCAAATTGGGCGAAAGCTGCGTTGGTAGCAAATCGGCAACATCAAGCAAGTTTCGGGTGCGAAAATACATGTGAGCGAGCTGCTGACGACTTTCCGTAAACGGAACTTTATCCAACGCCGGGCTGCGGGATTTTATCTTTCGAACCACAGCTTCGAGCAAAATTACGGAGCGACTACAAATCAAAAAATCATCGTGAATAAAATACGCAATTCCCTGCACGGTGTCGTCATTGGGCCGAATTCGGGTAATTTCAACGCCGTCGGTGGTTTGGGTGGAGATGCGTTTGTTGGCGGCATTATTGCTTTTTAACGCCCTGATGTGCTTATCGTTATTTTGCAGCGGCAAATAAACAATGTATTCCAAATTGCTTTTTGCTTCACGGTGAATGGAATAACTGATCAGCTTTTCATTCAAAAATGGCTTGGTTTCTTTTTTAGGATCGAGGTCTTTGGTTAGTTCCTTCAAACGCACAACGGCATCGCTCAGAAACGGCACTTCGCTCAGAATGGCGGCGGCGGTGTCTTCCTCGGCAAAAAGCGAAGCCTGAATTTCAGAACTTTCTATCACCAAAAAGGCGTTATCGGGAATGAACTGCCAGGCATCTTTTCGGGGGGCGTACCAAATTGCGTAAATCAACCAAAAGACCACGAAAGTCAATGCAGCATTAATATACCAATATTGGCGGGCGTTCAACTTCATTTTATAATTATTTACGAACCACAAAAGTAGCTAAAGCCGTTGATTTCGTTCCAACGAACGTAAAAATACCTTTTTTACGGCAAATTTTGCTCATTAAATATACATTATGGCAGCCAATGTGCATCAATACGAACCAATTTGTGCCTTAGCGACTGCTCCGGGCGTCGGGGCAATCTCTGTGATCCGAGTTTCGGGTCTCGGGGCAATTGCTATCGTAGATAAGTTGTTTTTCGGAAAAAACCTGCTCGAAGTAGCTTCGCACACGGCTCATTTCGGAACAATCAGAGACGGCGAACAAATCATTGACGAGGTGCTTGTTACCGTGTTCAAATCACCCAAATCATTCACAAAAGAAGATTGCGTAGAAATTGGTTGTCACGGTTCAGATTACATCGTTCGGTACATTCTGAAATTACTCGTAAAAAACGGTTGCACGGTGGCAAAACCGGGCGAATTTACGCAACGGGCATTCCTGAACGGACAATTTGACCTCGTTCAAGCCGAAGCCGTCGCTGATTTAATTGCCGCCGATTCTGAAGCCGCTCACAAAATTGCCCTCGGGCAAATGCGGGGTGGATTCTCGAAAAAACTCGGAGTTTTGCGGGAAGAACTTATTCACTTCGCCAGCATGATTGAGCTCGAACTCGACTTCGGCGAAGAAGATGTAGAATTTGCCGACCGAGACGATTTGCGGCAGTTGATCTACAACTTGAAGCGGCAATTGAACCCGTTAATTGATTCTTTTGAAGCGGGAAATGCCATTAAAGAAGGAACTCCCGTTGCCATAATTGGCCCACCAAACGCCGGAAAATCAACACTTTTAAATATTCTGTTAAACGAAGAAAAAGCCATTGTTACCGAAATTGCGGGAACTACCCGTGATGTAATTGAAGATGTACTTTTTATTGACGGCAGAAAATTCCGTTTCATCGATACCGCAGGAATTCGTGAAACCACCGACATTGTAGAATCTATCGGTATAAAACGTTCGATGACCGCCCTCGAAAAAGCTCACATTGCCATTATGCTTTTTGATAATGAGGACGATGAAAAAGTGCTAAGAGATACGTTTGTGGAGGCGTTAGAAGGTAAGGAAGTACTGTGGGTGCGGAATAAGGTTGACCTCGTTAACCCCAACCCCCAGCCCCTTCCACTGAGAGGGGATGGGGGGCAAAACAGCATTCCCATTTCCGCAAAAAACAACACAGGCATTGAAGAGCTAAAGGAATTAATCGTTGAAAAGGCAGGAAAATTGAAAGCCTCTGATACCACACTAACCAACCTTCGGCACTACGAAAGCCTCGTAAAAACGCAAGAAGCGTTAGATGAAGTTTTGATCGGACTTGATAATGGAATTACGGGCGATTTCTTGGCTCAAGATATTCGTCTTTCGCTTCATCATTTGGGTGAAATAACGGGTAGTATCTCATCAGACGACCTTTTGAAGAACATTTTCGGCAAGTTTTGTATCGGCAAATGAGTTTATCACAATGCTATAAACGGCTGCCCATTTAACGCCTGCCAAATTGTAAATGAAATGAAGATGAAATAGGCTATTGAGAAAACCCAAATATACGTTTTAGGGGAATTTACGGACGATTTTTTACTGATAAAATAACCAAATATAGGAGTAACCTGCAACGAGTGCATTCCGAAAAAGTGCCCTACCCGTAAATCTCCGTGAACGGTACTCCAGTTGAGAAAAGGTAAACCCGCACCGCCGTCAGCACCGCCGTAAGAATGCTGATTAAATGCACTCAATGTCCAGCCAAAAAAGCTGAATAGCACGAATAAAACTAACCCTATTTTTATGCTCAATGCAAAAGCAGGAGGAATGGCGTATGTTTTCTGACGAATAAAAATAACCGTCAAATATAAGCCGTAAAGTGTAATCAGCGTAATAGCAACGCCCATAAGTACGTATAAAATCCTGCCTACTGGGTAATCATAATTAAAGTGGGATTTTTCACCCCTGAACGCCTGCAAAATAATAGCAAATTGCTCGTACATCATTGCAATAAATCCCGCAATTGAATAGTTCCGAACAAGTTTTTGATTATTGACATATTGCAACAAAACCGCCATTGTGATACCGTATAAGCCAATACTTAGGCTAAACTTCATCGGCTTAATCATCGAGTTTAAGCCCGTTATGACTTCTTGATTGAAAATTGCCAAAATTCCGAAAAGAAAAGCAAAGCCCAGGTTGATTACGCCGAGGGCGGTCATCCACTTATTTTTTGCGTAAAGGCATTTGATTATTTTCACAATACAGACTTGGTCTTAAAGGTTTTAATCAGGAAGAATAACAAATAACCCATCGGGCCGAACATAAAGGTAAAAGGCAAGCAAACGGTGGCTAATATTCGTGAAATATTCAGGGCTTTGGCTTCTCTCATGATATAAGCCCCCACAAAAAGATCAAAGGCGAGATAGTGCAACCATCCGGCTGCTACCGAGTCGTCGTTTTGAAACAAAGCTTTTACATTTGCCAACGTACTGAAGCTATCCGGGTCAAAATTACCGATGCCTTTAAGTATCATGTAGGCATAAATGATGGATAGTACGATAATAACTCCACTCATAATGATGGGTTGCGTGTTTTTCCAATAGGGAACGAACACCAGCAAAATCCAACCTATAAGTACAAAAGTATTCCCGAATTGAAATATAGCAGCAGCGGTTGGCATATCGTTTTTTGATAAATTTGATTCTAAGATAAATCCGATTTTTTGTCGAAAACGTAAAAAAGGCGTTACAGAAAACCTGTACGCCTTTTTAGTTTCTTATATTTGAAATGAAAATAGTAGGATTGAATAGATGCCCAAATGTAGTACATTTACGAGATAATTTGTAACCTATCTTAGAAAATTAAAAATAAAACCGATTAATTATGTTCAATCGTCGTGAATTTCTGAAAAAATCTACCGTTGCAGTTACCGGGGCATCGCTTGCTCTGCCAGTGGTCGCTGCCGGGCCAGCTGTAAAATCAAATGCTGATGGTTTCAAGTTAAAATACGCTCCGCATTTTGGAATGTTTCAAAACTCAGCGGGAAGTGATTTAATAGATCAATTAAAGTTTATGCACGATAATGGTTTCGTGGCAATGGAAGATAACGGCATGATGGGACGTGACGTTTCGATGCAAAAGAAAATTGGCGAAACGATGGCAAAACTGGGAATGGAAATGGGCGTTTTTGTGATAGACTTTGACGGCTGGCCACCAAAAAGCACACTTGCTTCCGGTGATGCAGCGTGGAAAGAAAAATTCTTAAAAACGTGCCGTGAGGCCGTAGAAGTAGCAAAACGGGTAAATGCAAAACACATGACCGTTGTGCCGGGAAATTTTCAACGGGATTTGCCGATGGGAATCCAAACCGCCAACGTCATTGACTCACTTCGTAGGGGAGCCGAAATACTTGAACCGCATAATCTAAGCATGGTTCTCGAACCCTTGAGCGACAATCCTGATTTATTCCTACGGCACACCGATCAAACTTATATGATATGTAAAGCCGTAAACAGCCCGGCGTGCAAGATATTATTCGATATGTACCACATGCAACGCAACGAGGGGCGTTTGGCTCGGAATATAGACTTGACTTGGGATGAGATTGGTTATTTTCAAATTGGTGACGAGCCGGGAAGAAATGAACCTACGTCAGGAGAGATTAACTATAAATTCTTGTTCAAACGCATTCACGATAAAATGAAGGCAACAGGTCGGGATTTTATCTTCGGGATGGAACACGGCAACGCTTTCAAAGGAAAAGAAGGGGAACAAAAACTGATTGAATCTTATCGTTGGAGCGACAATTTTTGAGAAATTATGGAAAACAAAGAGTTGACCAAAGAGATAAAATCGTGCTTTCGCAAACGCATGAATTATA
>JANQUM010000059.1 GCA_030731175.1 Spirosomataceae bacterium | reverse complement strand
ATGAAATATTTGAGCATCTAAGCGGAGAATACAGCCTTTTCGGGTAATTTTACGAACCAAACACAGCATTATACTTATGAAAATTGCGGTTCACGGTCGAGAATTCCCAGCTGAATCAACCGCCAACGTCCAACAGGTCTTTGACGAATTGGCGAATCACAACATTGACGTTAAAATTTCAGCTTCGTTCATGCAAAACTTGAATGACGCAGGAATTAGCACTGCCTGCCAGAATACCTACCAAAATCACGACGATATTGACGAGGCAGACTTTATGCTCAGCCTCGGCGGAGACGGAACGCTGCTTGAGGCGGTTGGCATTGTAGGAAGACACGAAACACCCATTTTGGGAATAAATTTCGGACGTTTAGGTTTCCTAGCAAACGTACAACCCGAGAATATTAAACAAGCGTTAGCTCAACTAACGAACAATAATTTTTCTACTGACAGCCGAACCCTCCTAAACGCCACCGCTGATTTCGATTTGTTTGAAAAAGGCACAAATTTCGCCTTAAACGAAGTAGCAATCTCGAAGACTGATACTTCATCCATGATTATTATTCACGCGTATATCAACGGTGAGTTCCTTAATTCTTATTGGGCAGATGGGCTAATGGTTGCTACCTCAACGGGTTCAACGGGTTATTCGCTAAGTTGCGGCGGCCCGCTGGTGATGCCGCATTCCGCCAATTTTATTATCACACCCATTTGTCCGCACAATTTATTCGTTCGGCCAATGGTGGTTTCAGACAGTTCAACCATAACTTTGCGGGTAGAAAGCCGTTCGAAAAATTTTTTACTTTCGATGGATTCACGGGCGAAAATTATTTCAAATGACGGCGATGTAAACATCGAAATCAAGAAAAGCGATTTTAACGCGAGATTAGTTACACTAGAAGGTGGAGACTTTTTGAATACTTTACGTCAAAAGCTCGGTTGGGGAAAAGATGTCAGGAATCGCGTTAGTTCAGAAACGTCTTAAAGCCCTTCGCCGCAATAAAAAAGCAACACACAGCGTTTGCAATACGCATACAATCTCGAAAACAGAACCAGAATGACTATACAGAAAAGTACTGCGAAAGCAATTTTATTTTTAACCTTACTTATAAGCAGTAACCTGGCAATTGCTCAGAAATCGGGTCTTTTTAAAGGAAATGCTAACGATTTTTATACCTCCGCCGGAATTGGGGGCGGCTCCGCACATTATATCGGAGATTTGACACCAATACGCTACGCCTATTACGTACCCTACACAAACGTACGATGGAACGCCACAGGAAATTACACTAAGTATTTCAATGAAAACTTTGGAGCAAAAGTCTCGTTCACTTGGGCAAGGCTTTACGGAGATGACTACGTTTTTTCGCAACGGAATTTTGAAAAAATGTACCAGAACTACGTGCGAAACCTACACTTCCGTAACGATGTTCAGGAATTCGCCATTTCAGGAATTTGGAATTTGAAGAAATCATACGGCAATATTAATCAACCACGCGAAAGATTTATGCCTTACTTTTCAGCGGGTCTTGGGTTAATAAATCATAACCCAAAAGCCATTCAGCGGGTTACTATACCTCCCGTTACGCCAGCATTAACTGTCTACGATCAATGGGTTGCCTTAAAGCCGCTCAATACCGCCGGACAGGGGCTTCCTGCTGTTGATAAAAAACCTTACTCCCTTATTGCCCCCGTGATTCCGTTAGCAATTGGTTTTCGGATGAAAATTGCCCAAAATCTTGATTTAGGCTTTGAAGCTGGTTATAGGCTCGCACTTACAGATTATTTGGATGACGTTGGAAGCGACCGATACCCTGACTTGGGAGATTTAGCCAGTAATTACGGCATTACTTCGTCAGACTTCTCTTACCGTGCTGATGAAAACTTTCACGCAGTAACAGGTGATTCAAGAATAGTAGATTTTATAAGAGCGTTTCAATTAGCAAACGGGCCAAATGTTTCGGGTATTTCACCAAGCAACGGTGCGGCAACCATATATGACCCCGAAGCCGCAAACGTAGTGCGGGGAATAGGCGACAAATTTTATCATCGCTTTGATATGTATTTGACCACGCAAGTTACCATCAACTACGTATTG
>JANQUM010000058.1 GCA_030731175.1 Spirosomataceae bacterium | reverse complement strand
ACCTCACGACCACAAATTCGGCTCTTTCGGAAGGCATTTTCTGGGATTTTAAAACCAACGCTTTGTCCGATGATATTTTTGATTACTACGGCTTTTCGAGAAGGTTAATTCCGAAAATTCAACCAGTATTTTCAAATCACGGCGAAGTGACAGATTCAGTTGCCAATGATTTAGGTTTAAAAGCCGGCATCCCGATTGCGTACAAAGCCGGAGATCAGCCAAATAACGCATTATCTTTAAATGTCTTGAACCCAGGCGAAATTGCCGCCACGGCGGGAACGTCGGGCGTGGTTTACGCCGTAAGTGATAAAGTGAGCTACGACGAGAGATCCCGAATTAATTCGTTCGCTCACGTAAATCATCAATTAAACGGTGAAAACCGCATCGGAATTTTGTTGTGCATAAACGGTACGGGTATTCTGAACCGATGGGTGAAAGATAACATCACCAACGGGTTGGATTATCCTGAATTGAACGAAGTCGCCTCGAAAATCGCAATCGGCAGCGACGGACTTTCTATTTTACCTTTTGGCAACGGAGCGGAAAGGATTTTGCAAAACAAGCAAATCGGAGCTTCGATTCAGCACCTGAATTTCAACGTTCATACTAATAACCACATCGTTCGGGCGGCACAGGAAGGCATTGCGTTTTCGTTAAAATACGGTTTTGATATGATGCAGGATAACGGCGTTTCGCCGAAGGTAATCCGTGCCGGAAAAGCGAATATGTTTTTAAGTCCGATTTTCGCCGAAGCACTCGTAAATTCCACCCAAACACCCGTTGAACTTTACGACACCGACGGGGCAAAAGGGGCGGCACTTGCCGGAGGTTTCGGAGCAGGAAAATATAGCAGCATTGAAGAGGCAATGAACGGGCTTACGCTTCTGCAAACCATTGAGCCACAAGCCTCGACTTTTGATGCCTATGAGGAAGCATATCAGAATTGGAACGAAGCGTTGCAAAAGTCAATTAGATAAATGTATGAAACAGGCAATTTTGCCACACGCTGTGCCAAAATTGCCTTCGCTACAAAATAGCTCTAAAATCATTAAATGAACCGAACATTAGCCAAAGCCATTTCCTTCGTTTTTAATCCGCTGCTGATGCCAACCATGTTGTTAGCAGTGTTTTACTTTTTTGCACCAAGTATTTCCGGTTTGGCAAGTACGCCACCAATGTTGCGGCTTGGCTTTTTGGGATTCATTAGCGTTTATACGTTTGTGATGCCACTTTTAATGATTTACTTCATGTATTCCCGAAAGTGGGTGCAGACGCTTACGCTCAAAAACCTGAGGGAACGGCGGTTACCATACCTTACCACCACCATTTTTTACTTATTTCTCAGCTATTTTTTATACACACGTTCGTCGGCATATTACCCCACAGCGGTGTTGGTTTTCTTCTCAGCGGTAGTCATAATTATTGTGGCAATAGTGAGTTTATGGTGGCAAATTAGTGCCCACGCCGCCGCAATTGCCGGCAGCTTTGGAGCGTTTTTTATCATGTATTTTAAATACGAAGAGCCAAATTTATTCTACGCTTCGTTGGTTGCTTTGGTGCTTTCGGGAGCCGTAATGACCGCTCGTTTGAAGCTCAATGCTCATTCACTCGCTCAGGTTATTGCGGGTTTTTTTGTGGGTTGCTTTGTTAGCTTGGCGGGTTATTGGTTACTGTAAAATTATGGCAGAAATAATTGATTTAAGTCAGGATATTTTTGCGGGAATGCCCGTTTTTAAAAATCAGAGGAGGAACGGGTTCTCCGGTTCGGGCGGTGGCGGTATTTGAAAATTGCATTTTATGACAGTACGAATAGACTTAATTCAGGAAATCCAGCGAATCATATCTAATGCCCAAGAGAAAGCTATTCGTGCGGTTAATTTTGAGCGAGTATTAATGTATTGGCAAATTGGAGAGATTATTTTTGTGGAAGAACAAAATGGTGAAGAACGTGCTGAATACGGCAAATTCCTTGTTCGTTCTATCTCAGAAGAACTACAACCTCAATTCGGAAGTGGATTTTCGGTGCGGCAGTTAGAGATGTGTCGTCAATTTTACCGGGTGTTTCTAATTGCGAACGCACTGCGTTCGCAATTGAGT
>JANQUM010000057.1 GCA_030731175.1 Spirosomataceae bacterium | reverse complement strand
TTGTGGATTACAATCCCGAAAAAGCATAACTTTTATGGAATAGAATCCTGAAAAGCTGTGCTTTTTGTGGAATTGAGAAAATTCCTGGGAGTGGCTGAATCGCTATCTCTTCTGATTTCTATTAGGCAAATTTAAACCCTACGCCCACTTTTACCGTTTATGAGTAAAGTATTAAACACAAAACCAAAACATGAAAACCTTACTCTCATCGATACTATTAATTGGCGTAATTTCTTGTGCTAACAAAAGTACTTCCGGCTCAAACGACGTAAAAGAAATCAGCGTTTCGGAAGTCGTAAACGCCGACGGACAAGCCACCGCCGCATTTGCTGAAGGTTGCTTTTGGTGCGTTGAAGAAGTTTTTGAAGCCGTGGCGGGCGTAGACTCTGCCATTTCAGGTTACGCTGGAGGTCATACTAAAAACCCAACTTACGCTCTCGTAAATACCGAAACCACCGGACACGCCGAAACGGTGTTGGTTTATTACAATCCTGAAATTGTGAGCTACAAAGAGTTAGTTCGGGTATTTTATTTATCGCACGATCCAACCACCCCGAATCAGCAAGGACCAGATCGTGGATCGTCTTACCGCTCGATTTTATTTTACCAAACACCCGCAGAAAAAGCAATTGCCGAGGACGTCACCGCCGCAATGAAAACCAAGTTTAAAGCCCCAATTGTGACGGAAATAAAGAAACTCGATACATTTTATCGTGCCGAACAATACCATCAGGACTACGTAGAGCATAATCCCGGAAACCCCTATGTTCAAAACGTTTCAAAGCCTCGCTTTGAACGTTTCAAACGCAGCTACGACGGGAAGTTAAAATAATATTAATCTTTGATTTTCAGACGCGAAAGCCGCTCCAAAATTTGGGGCGGCTTTTTGTTTGGAGTTTTGGCTCGAAAAGAGGCTCAAACCAGTACTTTCTCTTCCGATTTTTATAAGCAAACTATTAAAACTTCGCAAAATACTTTACGTACATAGATTAAAAATCGCTTTTTAAGCAAATTTTGTATTGTGATTTTAATATATAACAAAATATCTTACATTTTTTGTTATTATTTACACTAAAATATTGCACTTTTCTAATTTTTTTTAAAAATTAACTCGCTATCGTTTGTTCGTTACTTATTCCTACTCTAATATCGCATCACCCTTTCACGGGAAACTAACGGTTACTTATTAACTCTCTCTTCGCTCCGACCGAAATTTTATCAGGCGAAACAGTTAATGAATTTCTCGTTTTTGATTATTTGAAAAGTACAATGACAAAACCTAACCGGTCAGTCATTTTTCTATACTTTTCCACCAATCGAAAATGGTGTTCAAATACTGAGCGGTCGGATATTCGGCAACATTTGACGTTGGTGGTTCTTTTCATTTCTTAAAGTCTAACTATATGAAAAAAGAACTACGACTATTAACAATTTTCCTACTTGTATTATCGCTTGGGTCTTATGCCCAAACCGCAAGTATCAGCGGAGTAGTCTCCTCCAAAGAAGATGGCCTGATTCCCGGGGTATCAGTTCTTATAAAAGGAAGCACCAACGGCACCACTACAAACGCCGAGGGTAAATTTACGCTCGACAACGTAAAACCAGAAGACTATTTGGTATTGAGTGCCATTGGTTACGCTACCGTAGAATTGCCCGTGGGCAACAAAACAAAATTTGATGTAATACTCGGCACAGACACCAAAGTACTGAACGAAGTAGTGGTAACAGCATTGGGTATTTCCCGCGAAAAAAAATCACTCGGCTTTTCACAACAAGAAGTAAAAGGCGAGAGCCTGACCGAAGCCCGATCTGCCAACGTAGCAAATGGCCTTTCTGGAAAAATCGCTGGAGTTCAGATTACCAGTAACGGCGGACCGGGAAGCGGCTCAAACATCGTAATTCGCGGCTCTTCGTCGGTGGCAGGAAACAACCAACCTTTAATCGTAATTGACGGCGTCCCGATGCAACAATCTACCAGCAACCAATTTGGTGGCGGAATTTCAGAAATCAATCCCGACAACATCAAAGAGATGTCTGTTCTAAAAGGACCAAACGCAGCTGCACTTTACGGCTCACGTGCCGCAAATGGAGTTATACTTATTACCACTAAGAACGGAAGCGGGGCGAAAGGAATTGGAATAGAATACAACACCAATGTTACATTTGAACGCCCGTTTATCAAACCTGATTTTCAGAACACATACGGTGGAGGAAACGGCTACCGAACTTGGTACGCAGACGGCTGGAGCGGCGTAATCGGCGACGATGCCGCCGCTCAGTATGCCGCCGCCTACGGTTCATTTATTCCGGGAAGAACTACCGGAACGGCAGGAACGGACGAAAGCTGGGGAGCACCTATGGACGGCAGACTGGTACGTCAATGGTGGACGGGAACCGAAGTCGCTCCGTTGACTCCGCAACCCGACAACTGGGAAGAATTTTGGGACACCGGAAGTAGCGTGACCAACAGCATTGCACTTGCAGGAGGAAATGACTTGGGCAGCTTTCGATTAAGCTACGCAAAACTTTCCCAAAAAGGAATTTCGGCATTTAACGATTATTTCCGTGACGACGTAAGCTTGAACTCGAATTACAAGTTTGGCAAGTTTTTAACGGCAACCTTCTCAGGAAGCTATATCAAAACGGGCGGAAACAGGACCTACCAGTCAGGCCAGCAATTTATTTGGGCTCACCGACACATTTCGTGGGATCAACACCGTGATTGGGCAGAACTTGCCGATACGCACATTCAGCGTTCGGTTGCGGGCAAACTACCCGATACCGACCCCGCCAACTGGCAGCACACGTATTTTACAAACCCGTTTTTCTTAAACGAAAAATTACCGAACGACAACGACAAAGACCGTTTATTAGGAAACGTTTCTTTGAACTTTAAGTTAACGGACGATTTAAAACTCATGCTCCGTTCGGGAACAGATTTCTGGACTGACACCCGCATAAATATTGTCAATTTTGAACGCATCAGAAACGGTAACAAAACACCAGGCCGCTATTCAGAAGAAGTGCTTCGCAGCCAAGAGACCAACCATGATTTCTTGTTGACTTACGACAAGACGTTCGGAAAGGAACTCTCATTTTTAGCTCAGGTTGGAGGAGCTCAACGCCTTAACTTGTACAAGAGAAACTACACCTATGTGGGCGAATTAATTGTGGATGGATTGTACAACCTTTCCAACTCTAACCCAAGTCAAAACGTTGCCGCGAGCCGCATCGAAAAATCAGAAGTACAGAGCCTTTACAGTTCATTTCAGTTCGGATATTTGAATGCGTTGTTCTTAGACGTTACCGCCCGCAACGATTGGTCAAGCACCCTTCCTTCTGATGACCGATCGTACTTTTACCCATCAGTTTCGGCGAGTGCAGTATTCACCGATCTACTCAACATCCAATCGAATATCCTAACATTCGGAAAAGTTCGGGCAAGTTGGGCTCAGGTAGGTAACGATGCAAGCCCGTACCAATTGGCACAGACCTTCCGTTCGGGCGGCTCGTGGAACGGCTCGGTGGCTCAATACTACGAAAATACCACGATTGCCAATTCAGGGCTAAAACCTGAAATCACGACAGGAATTGAACTCGGACTTGACCTGCGTTTCCTTCGCAACAAGCTTGGCTTAGACATCACGTACTACGACCAAACTACTGAAAATCAAATTCTTGGAGTTGAAATATCAAAAGCAAGTGGTTACGGTCAGCGAATCCTGAACGCAGGAAAAATAACGAACAAAGGACTGGAAATAACATTTACCGGCACGCCAATTGACTTACCAAGCGGCTTCAAATGGGATGTTAGCGTAAACTATTCTCGCAACCGCAACAAAGTGGTAGAACTCGCCGAAGGCTTAGAAACATTCACCCTGCAAGAACGCCGAGGCTTGGTTTCGTTAGCCAAAATTGGAGAACCTTACGGAGCTTTGTATGGCATCGGGTTCAAACGCACCGAAGGCGGAGATGTTATTTACGCGAACGGACTTCCGGTAGTTGAGACCACCCCGCAGGTACTTGGCACGGTTCAACCTGACTGGATGGGCGGCATCAACAACACATTCACTTACAAAAGAATCGTGTTGAACGCTTTGGTAGACGCCCGGATTGGCGGAAGCTTCTACGACGAAGGAACAGCAACCGGACGCTGGACGGGTCAATACGCCGAGACGGCGATTGGTCGGGAAGAGGGTGTAATCGGAAACGGTGTGATGAATGTCGGAACAGCAGAATCTCCGCAATACGTACCAAACGATGTTATTATTCCTGGAAACGTTTTCTACGGATATAACAACCCACGCCGCTACCACGAAGCAGGAATTTTTGACGGAACCTACGTGAAATTACGGGAAGTTTCATTGGGCTGGAGAATCCCGGAAACCATCCTTAGCAGAGCAAAAATACAATCAGCTAAAATATCATTGGTTGGACGGAACGTCTTGATGCTATTCAGCAATCACCCGCACATTGACCCCGAAGTGGACGCCTACGGTGGTAACTCGCAAGGCTTTACCTACGGGCAGCTACCAAGCACTCGCAGCATGGGCTTCAACCTATCATTGGGCTTCTAAGAAAACAAACATCTCAAAAAGAAATTAACGATGAAAAAAATACATAAATTCTTATTGACCGGGCTAATCATCTTTGCGGGAGGAATTTCCAATTCCTGTACGGACGGTTTTGACGATCTCAACACCGACCCAAACAACCCGACGAGCATCAGCCCGCAGTATATTTTACCTTTTGCGATTGAAAAATCAGTGGACAGGTACTGGGGTGGAAGAACCCGATTTGAGCGACTAAATATTGACGGGGCAATGCTTTGGATGCAATACCTCGCCCGTAATATTTATTCAAACGAAGGCGATAGCTACGGCGTCACGCCCACTTTCTACAACAATACATGGGAATCTTTTTACGATGACGGACTCGTGAATTTTGACCGAATCATCAAGCAAGCTGGCACAACCGGAACGCAACCCAACGCAAATTACGAAGGAGTTGCCTTGGTGATGAAAGCGTGGGTATACTCACTATTAACCGACCTTTACGGGCCAATTCCATACACGCAAGGTTTGAAAGGAACGGCAAGCGAGCCCATTTATACACCTTCTTACGATGCCATGGAAGTTGTTTACGCAGGATTACTCAATGACCTAAAGTTAGCGAACGAAAAACTGAAAGTAGGCGGCCCAGCGATTTCGGGCGACATTATGTACAACGGAGACATCCTGAAATGGAAGAAGTTTGCCAATTCGCTACGTCTTCGTTTAGCAAATCGTCAAGCAGCAAAAAAACCAGCCGAATCTAAGGCTATCATGGCAGAGATTTTGGGGAACGCCACTACATTCCCAATTTTCACCTCAAACGCTGACGATGCCGCCCTAAAGCACACTGCCGTATTACCGAGTAACAACGAATGGCATCAGGTCATGATTCAGGACGGTCGCACCGACTGGAGTTTAAGCAAAACTTTTGTTGACTACATGAAAAAATATAGCGATCCGCGTCTTGCCGTAATCGGCAAAGCAAACGGCGACTCTTTCGAAGGGCTCCCAAACGGGTTGCCAGACGCAATCGCCACAACTTTCCTTTCCTCAGCGGCAGTTTTAAGCTCACGCTTTACAGATGCCTCGTCACCGAGCGTATTGATGACATATAGCGAATTACAGTTCATTCTCGCCGAAGCTGCCTTTGACGGAGACATCAGTGGCAACGCTACCGAGCTTTTTCAAAAAGGCGTAAAAGCATCTTTTGATTACTACGGCGTGAGTGTTCCGGCAAGTTTTTACACATCGATCGGAACGGTGAACAAAGCCAAAATAATGGAGCAAAAGTGGGTGGCTCTTTTTGGTCAAGGCGTAGAGTCCTGGACAGAATACCGCCGCACCGGATTTCCGGTGATGCCCGCCAAAGACCCACGGGCATCTTTTGAAAACAACGGCATCTTACCAACCCGCTTACCTTACCCAACCACCGAGTATTCGCTCAACAAAGCCGAACTTGATAAAGCAATAACTGCCATCGGAAGCGATAATATGCAAGCAAAACTTTGGTGGGTAGAGTAAGCCAAGCATCCTATTCAAGAGAAATTTTTGCAAAATCAAAACACATTATTAAAATGAAAGCATCATATAAAATACTCCTCCTGTTTGCAGTTACTCTATTACAAGTTAGTTGCGAAGCAGAAGACCCGTTCGTTGACCGGGAAGTTTCACCACTCTTGGTATTACTCGCCGGAGACGACGGCGTAGCCAGTAGCGGCCTAACCACCGAACCAACCGTAACATCAGCAATTTCAAAAGCCGCAACCTTTTCCGTCAAACTTTATGAGCTGGACAAATCCGGAATTTTAGACAAAAACATCGGCATTGATTCCGTTGCAGCGTCGGGCGTATCGTTAGAAATCAAACGAAGAACGGGCGGCACCATAACCACCGCCACCACTAACGCCAGCGGGGTTGCTACGTTCACGGTTACGTGGGCCGACTTGGGAATTTCCGCCCCAAGTAGTAGCAGTTCAGTTTCGCTTAATTGCTCAGGAAGCTACAAAGACAAATCATTCACCAAACTCTTCCGCATTGGAGGAAAATAACAACAGAATACTGGTGCAAATAAAATGATTATAGGTATATTTAAGCATTTTACAGAATAATCTATTACATTATTTGATTTGTAAAAAATTTTATTAAAAAATTACAATTTTAACAACCAATACAAATGGAACTCAAATTTGATCGCCGAAGCCTGTTAAAAAAAGGACTATTCACACTTGGGGGCGTAGCCCTCGCCCCTCATCTAACCATGGGGGCATTCGGAAATTCGCCGCAAATTATTGACGGACAAGGACGCTTTTACTACAGCCCAATGCTGCGTGAACACGTAATTTTCCCAGCCGAACCTGCCGAAATAAAAGCCAAGTTGAACGCCAACGAAAACCCCTACGGCCCACCAATGTCGGCACGTAAAGCAGTAGCAGATAGTGTATATTTGGGCAACCGCTACGCCTGGAAAGAAATGTACGAATTGGTAAATAAAATTGCCAAGAAAGAAGGCGTTACCGAAAAGCACATCATGATGGGGCCAGGCTCTTCTGACTTACTCGAAAAGACGGCATTGGTTATGTTTATGAAAGGCGGAAACGTAGTTTCGGCAGATCCGTGTTATATGTCGCTTATTAAAGTAGCCGAAGCTACGGGAGCTTCGTGGAAAGCGATTCCAGTAAAAAAAGACCACTCGCATGACCTTGACGCCATGGAAGCCGCCGTTGACTCAGAAACTAAATTGGTTTACATCTGTAACCCAAACAACCCAACGGGTGCGGTTACTTCGGCGAGTGAATTGCGTGAATTTTGCAAGCGAGTATCGAAAAAAGTACCCGTTTTTGTGGACGAAGCCTACATGGAACTCGTAGAAGGCGGAGCAACTGAAAGTGTGGTTGACCTCGTAGCCGAAGGGTATGATGTAATAGTAGCACGCACGTTCTCAAAAATTATGGGAATGGCGGGGCTTCGCATTGGCTATATGGCCGCGTTGCCAGAAACGTTGGACAAAATTCAGGAAATAACTCGCGGCGGAATGGGAATATCTTACACCTCCATATTTGCAGCAATAGCAGCAATGGACGACGCCGAGTTTCAGGTAATGACCCGCAAGAAAAATACAGCGGCGAAGGAATACCTTTACGCCGAATTGAAGAAAATGAACTTCGATTACATTCCTTCTTACACCAACTTTGTGATGTTCCCTATCGTATGGGATGGCAAAGAATATCTCAAGAAAATGGCGGACGAAAACGTCGCCGTTCGCTCTTTCGATATTATGGACAAAACATGGTGCAGAGTAAGTATTGGCACCATGGACGAAATGAAAATGTTTGTTTCGGCACTAAAAGGAATTTCCTAAACTATCTACGATTCAATAAAAAGAGTTGGGCGGTTTCTGCCCAACTCTTCAAATTCTACATTTTAATGCGTTAAAAGAGAGATGAACGAAGCCCTTCAAAAAACACTAACGCTACTCCTACTTATTGGCCTCGGATTACTGTTGAGGTCAAAATTCAAGAACAAAGAGTACGTAAATGGCATCAAGCAAATTGTGCTTACCGTAGCACTACCCGCTACCATATTTATTGCACTTTTAAAAATTGAAGTGGATGCGAAAATGATATTCGTACCCATCGCGGCACTAGCATTTAACTTTATCATGTTTGCCTTGATGCCAATTATGTTAAAATCGATAGGCATTAAAAAGCACTCTTCAACCGGCCGGACACTAACCATGCTTGTACCATCTTTAGCCCCGGGGCTTTCGTGCTTTCCATTCATTGCCGAATTTTTAGGCGAACAAGGATTGGCACTTGCTGCCCTTGCAGATGTCGGGAATAAATTTTTCGTGCTTATTTTTCTGTATATCATTGCGATGAATATGTTTTTAAGCAACAACAAGTCTGAAGAGTCAAATCTTGGCAAAAAGGTCAAAAGCCTACTTCTCAGCCTTGTTAGCGAACCGATCAATATGGTCCTATTTCTTGCTCTTGTACTACTGGGCTTGGGCATTAATTATACCGCACTACCAGCGTTTATTCAAGGTATTTTTGACAAAACAAGTGCCACGATGACACCACTGGTGTTAATTTTTATAGGCCTAGCAGTGCAGCTTAAAGAAGGAAAAAAACGCCTCGTTATTTCCGTATTATTTACCCGTGCCGGGCTAACACTCCTATTTAGTGCGTTTCTGATTGCAGTATTCGGAATTACCGACACAAACCTGATACTGCTTGCAGTTGTACTGCCGCTGAGCTCAGCTAGCTTCTGGCCATTTGCCCACATTTCGGTTTTCAACCTCCAGGAAGAAGCCAAAGAAATTCCCGAAGACAGCCGCACGTTTGACACCAAACTCGCCGTACTTGTATTGGCGTTCTCGCTGCCATTTTCCACAATACTGATTCTCGGGATATTGACGGCAGGAAATTACTTCACAGATATTAGCACATTACTATTCACCGGAATAGCAATGACGGCGGTTGGCGTTTTACCGAGGCTGTACAGCAAAATTATCCTACCGTCTCTTTCCAAAACCATCAACGCCGATGCGTAAAAGAAAATAATACGTTGTTTGAATAGATTACGAAACCCTGCCCTCTCCGAGAGCAGGGTTTTTGTTTATACTTATCTCCCAAATTCTCTACAAATATGAGGTACTTACCCCCATGCTAATACACTTATATTGATTTAATCAATATAATATTAATACCAAAACGTGGAATAGTTATATTAAAAAGCAATAAAATGTCACATTTTCTATAAATAATTCAATTTAATGTATATGCGATTGCATAAATAGCGTTTAACATAAATGGGAATTAGATAAACAAAACATACTGCGAAAGAGTAGTAATCCTTGATTGTAACAATTACCCTATTATTAATCTAAACTCACTTATTATTTATGGAACTATTAGAACTTATTGCAATTGATGGTAAAGACCCAGTGTCGTTTACTTTTTTCCCAGGTTACATGGCAATGTTTGCCGCAGCCGTTTTCTTTTTTGCCGAACGTGGTTCGGTGGATGCGAAGTGGAAGTTATCTCTGCTAGTGTCTGCGTTAATCACAGGTATCGCTGCGGTTCACTATTACTACATGCGTGACTTCTACGCTTCTACCGGTGAAACTCCAGTTGCCCTTCGTTACATTGACTGGACACTCACAGTGCCGTTAATGTGTATCGAATTTTACTTATTGTTACGCCCAGCAGGTGCAAAAGCTTCGTTCATGTGGAAACTAATCGCAGCTTCAGTATTGATGTTAGTTGCTGGTTACATTGGCGAAGCGTTTACTGATGGTTCTACGTTCCACTCGGTATTATGGGGAGTAATCTCAACCGTTGGATACGTTTACGTACTCTATTCAGCGTGGGTTGGAGAAGCAAAGCAACTTGCTGATGCGTCAAACTCTCCTGCTGTAAAGAAGGGTATTAAAGCTTTAGCTTGGTTCGTGTTAGTTGGTTGGGCAATTTACCCAATTGGTTACATGACAATGCCTGGTGGCTGGTTAGGGCCAGACGGAGCTGGACTATTTGCCGCAAAAGACATCAACTTGTTCTACAACATTGCTGATGCTATCAACAAAATTGGGTTCGGATTGGTAGTCTACAACATTGCCATTCAGGAATCATCAAAAACTAAAGCTGCAGTAGCTTAATTTTCAGGTTAATCTAAATAGGGCGTACAGTTAGTAAAATAGCTGTACGCCCATATTTTTAAAGTCCAAATATGAAACAGCCTACTTTCTTATTCATAGCACTGCTACTCTTCTCCTTCCCATTTTTATCGGGCGGAGTAGAATTATCCATAGAGAGTCAGTTTACAATAAGTATGCTGTTGGTTTTCACAATTGGTATCGCCCACGGATCTGTTGATAACCTTCTTTACTTGAAGAAGAGTAAAATGAAGCCCGTCCGTTTTTATCTAATTTACTTAATCCTTGTTGGCATATACGCTGCTACTTGGTTTATTTTTCCGCTCTTTGCTCTAACATTATTTCTACTGATTTCTGCCTATCACTTTGGGCAATCTCAACTTACAGATTGCTTCAAAGAAAGTAAATTTTCCCATAAACTATTGTACGCTCTGTGGGGTATCGCCCTTATTTCAGCTCTCATTAATCTTAAACAAGAAGAAGTGATAGCCATGTTTAACCCACATCATGACCTGCGGGTTGTAACAACATTAGTTGGTAGCTCTTACGTAAATGCTATCCACATCGGCTCATCTATTTTTGTTGCTATTTTGATGCTATACTTTGTTGCAACAAATAAACTCCGATCAGATCGCTTACTTTTTGAAATCTTTATCCTGATAGCTATTAACGTAAGCTTTGCGGTATTGCCCGTATT
>JANQUM010000056.1 GCA_030731175.1 Spirosomataceae bacterium | reverse complement strand
CTAAATAACTCAATGCGGGTTTTACCATCAGCATATCGGCTCCTTCCTCGTAATCCAATTGCCCTTCCACAAGAGCTTCGGCTACGTTAGCTGGGTTCATCTGGTAGGTTTTCTTATCGCCAAATTTCGGTGCGGACTCTAACGCATCACGGAATGGCCCGTAAAACGCCGAGGCGTATTTTGCGGTATAGGCCATGATGCTGACATCGGTGAAGCCTTCGTCGTCGAGTAATTCCCGGATATAACCAATTCTTCCGTCCATCATATCCGACGGTCCGATGATGTCAACGCCCACTCGTGCTTGAGCAAGTGCCATATTTCCCAAAATATCGAGGGTTTCGTCGTTGAGTATTTTACCGTTTTCCACAATTCCGTCGTGGCCGTCGCTGCTGTACGGGTCCATCGCCACGTCGGTCATTAAAGCAATTTCGGGAAACTTTGATTTGATTTCGGCGAGTGTTTGTAAGTAAAAAGTGTCAGGATTTGCACTTTCGGTCGCGTATTTATCTTTTGCAGATTCGGGATAATTCGGGAAAAGACAAATAGATTTTATTCCCATTGCGGCCACTTCGCCCACTTCTTTCAAAAGCGTGTCGGGTGAATAACGAAAAATACCGGGCATGGAAGCAATCGGAATTTTGAGGTTTTTTCCTTCCTGCACGAACATCGGAAAGATAAAATCATTGACCGATAGCGTGTTTTCGGCAATTATTTCACGAATTGCGGCTGATTTACGGTTTCGGCGTGGGCGACGGGTTAAATACATGTTATAGAAATGAAATTTTAGATGTGAGATTGAAGATATCAGAATAACGAATCGGCGAAATCTCGTTTCTCACATCTCCAATCTAAATAATTTTAAAAATTAATCGGATCAATATTTTTGAAGTGCCCGTTCATTGCGATAATGCCTTTGGTGCGTTCTATTTCTTTAATTACTGGAAGGGTGCGTTCGAGGTGCTGCACAAGGTAGCGTTGCCGCATTTCTTCAGAATTAATGGTCAGCAGTTTGTATTCTTCAGCCGGAGAAAGGCCTATTTTATGACCAATTCGGTAACTAAATGGTTGGTATTCAGAGCTTAAAAAGTCAACGTTGAGTTTCAGAATGTTGTAAAATTCTTCGGTAAGATCCAAAAGTTTTGGATTCATAAAGTCGTTCAAACCGTCCGCGTCCACAAATTCTACGTCGCCTCCGGCGTAAAGTCTGCCGGGCATAGGGTTCTGAAAATCCACAATTCTGAATATCCGAACGCCCTTCGTTTTGATGTCCATTCGGTTATCGTCGTAGCGTTTCGAGACTTGCACTACCTTCACTTCCGTGCCATAGCCTTTTATTTTATTATCAATAAAAGTCGGGATTCCGAAAGTAATATCCTGCTCAATGCATTCGCTGATTAGCTGCCGGTAACGCGGTTCAAAAATGTGGAGGTTGAGGTTTTCGTGCGGGTACACTACGAGTGTCAACGGGAAAAACGGGAGTGAGTGCATTGTCCTGGCTAAGGTTTGTAATTACACGAATTTTCGTATGGCGGTACAACGTTAGCTCAACCGCTATTGTTCAGAAGAAACGGGTTCTACCGAAACACCAACCGACATTACGCCCACAAGCGGGTCTTGCCGCATGTTTTGCTCAACGCTAAATGTATATTCTCCAGCGTGTTTGAAACGATAGTTGCTCAGAGATTTTATCTTGAATTTATGGTCAAAAATATCGCCGAGGCCACTACCAAACGGTTTTCCGGTTTTTGTGTCGAAAAGGATAAGTTCGTCCATGCTTTTGCTCATCGCCGTTCCGGCTGAATCTGTCAAGGCACGTTTGATATACAAGTTGTAGAACGGGTAAACGGTTGCGTTTCGGACGAGGTAATAAAAATCGTAGCTTTTGTTTACGTCAGTTATTTCAAATGTAAAACTTTGCGTGCTGTCAATGGGCCAGGCGTTGTCTTTAAAGTCATTAATTGCCTTAAAGTCGTTTCGTGGGGTGCAATAAGTGAGTGCGAAACTCACGAACAGCACGCTCAAACAAATAACCGTTTTTTGCATAAAAGTTCTTAATTATTCGGTTTGTTTCCTGATCCTTTCTGCGGGCGGTTGCGATTTCGGTTAGGCTTACGCTTGCGTTTCGATTTGCTGTTTCCGCCCGAGCTTTTGTTTGCCAATCGTTTGTCGAGTTGGGCAATGTCGTTATTGAGCGTTGTTTCTGTAAATACCTCGTCAATCGTCACCATTTCAACAATACTCACGGGCTTTTCGCCCCGTTTGTTCATTTCCGTGATTTCAACCACTTGTGAGCAAGGAATTGGGTACCAGTTTGAATCTTTTTCGTAGCTAAACCACATCAATCGCCTAAAGATATCGGTTTTTTGAAGCGTTGCCGGGCCTTTTTCAGTCAATAACGGACGATCAATTTTTGGTATATCGATCAGGGCATCAATGTACGTTTCGAGTTCGTAATTGAGGCAGCATTTCAAACGCCCGCATTGACCCGAAAGCTTCGCGGGATTGAGCGAAAGATTTTGATAACGTGCCGCCGTGGCAGGAATCGGCTTGAAATCTGTAAGCCAAGTAGAGCAGCAAAGTTCTCTTCCGCAAGAGCCAAGTCCGCCAATTCGGGCGGCTTCTTGCCGCACGCTAATTTGCTTCATTTCGACCCGGATTTTAAATTCTCCGGCGAGTACTTTTATCAGTTCCCGAAAATCCACTCGGTCATCGGCAGAGTAATAAAAAGTGGCTTTGGTATTATCTGATTGAAACTCCACGTCAGAGAGTTTCATTTTGAGTTTCATTTCGTGAACTAACTCTCGGCTGCGGTACATCGTAGATAAATCGCGGTTGATTGCCAGTTCGTGCTTTCGCAGATCATCTTCGTTTGCAACCCGGATTATCTTGGCAAGGCTGTTGTCGTCCTTTATTTTTTTCTTGATAAGCTGAAGCCTTACCAGCTCACCCTGCAACGAAACCGTGCCAATGTGGTAGCCGTTGGGCATTTCACAGACCACAAAATCTCCGGTGTAGAGGTCAAGTTGTTTGCTGTTTCTGAAGTATTCTTTAGTACCACCCTTGAATTTTATTTCGACAACGTCGTAACGCATCGAGGAGGGTAGGCTCATATTTCCGAGCCAATCAAATGAATTTATTTTTGTACATCCACCCGAACCGCAGCCGCCTTTACTTTGGCAACCCGAAACGGGAGCTTCGCCAGACGATCCGTCGGCGGCTACCGAGCGAACGCTTCCGCACCCTCCGGTAGAACATTGTCCACATCCCATAACCTATTAACTATATGATAAAGCCGGGTTTGGGCATTGTTTCGGGGCGTTTTACCCGTCTGACTTTTGCGTTGCCCAAACGCCTAACTGTTGATTTCTGATTTCAAATTTAGAGAATTTCAAGGTAGGGAATCAAATCTTTCCCAATATCTTTTCGGTAGTACTTGCCGTCGTAAGCTACGTTTTCGGCAAGTGTCTGCGATTTTTCTATGGCGGCGGCGAGGGTATTTGCCACGCCCGTGCACGCCATTACCCTGCCACCGTCTGTCAAAACGGTTCCGTCTTGCAAGCGGGTTCCGGCGTGAAAAAGGAGTGTTCCATCCTCGAGTTCGGGTACGGTAATTTCAATGCCTTTTTTGTAAGCTTCGGGATAACCCTCTGCTACCACAACGCTCGTTACGGCAGTTTCTGATATAATTTCGAGTTCTATCTTATCAAGCTCTCCGGCGGCGGTTGCCTTAAAAAGCTCTACGAAATCGGTTTTTATTCTCGGGAAAACGACCTCGGTTTCGGGATCGCCCATGCGTACGTTGTATTCAATAACGTTGGGTTCGCCGTCGGTATTCATTAAGCCAATAAAAATAAAACCAACGAAGTGAATGCCTTCTTCCTGCAAACCGAAAAGCGTTGGTTTTACCACTTTTTCTTCCACTTTTTTAAGAAATTCGGCATTTGCAAAAGGTACGGGAGAAACCGCCCCCATGCCGCCTGTGTTTAGCCCTTGGTCTCCTTCGTGAATGCGTTTGTAGTCTTTTGCTTCGGGCAGGATTTTGTAATTTTTGCCGTCGGTCAACACAAAGACAGACAGTTCAATTCCTTTCAGATGTTGCTCAATCAAGACTTTGCTGCTTGCTTCTCCAAATTTGGCGTTACCCAGCATTTCTTTTAATTCGTGCTTTGCCTCGTTCAAATCTGAGGTGATAATTACGCCTTTTCCGGCTGCTAAGCCGTCGGCTTTTAATACATACGGAGCGGTAACTTCGTTTTCTAAATAAGTAAAACTTTCGGCGAGGGTTTCTCGGGTAAACGTTTCGGAAGCCGCCGCTGGAATACCGTATTTTTGCATGAATGCCTTCGAGAAATCCTTGCTTCCTTCAAGGGCCGCCCCGCTTGCATCTGGCCCGATGATGGCAACGTGTTTTAGAGTTTCGTTTTTACGGAAAAAATCTACAATTCCGGCAACCAAAGGCACTTCTGGGCCTACTATTACCATTGCTATGCCGTGTTGTAAAACGGCTTCGGCAATTGTTGGGAAGTCAGTGACAGAAATGGCGAGGTTGGTGGCAATTTGTGCCGTTCCGGCGTTTCCTGGTGCTACAAAAAGCCCCGTGCAAGAAGGAGATTGATTTAGTTTCCAGGCAAATGTATGCTCACGGCCGCCCGAACCGATTATTAATATTTTCATTATATTCTGCGAGTAAAATCAGTTTATGCTATTTTTCGTATTAAGTTTAGCGTAGTATAAAAGCCAATTGCTGGGGGCTAACTACAGATAAAATCAATTTATGCTAAAGGGCAAAGGTCGAGAAATTTGCAGTAACCGCCATAACGGTTGATAAATTTTAAAAACAAATGAAATTTTACGTCATTTGTAAAGATTTAAAAAGTAAGAACAAGCCTTAGCTATGAAACAACCCGTTTGTGCCGTTTTTGATATTGGGAGAGTAAATAAAAAAGTCATTGTTTTTAACGAAAACTTTGAGTGCGTAGAAGAAATAGAAGTCGAAATTCCGACCATTTTTGACTCGAATGGTTTTCGCTGCGAAGACATATTTGCCATCAAAAACTGGATTCTTGATTCGTTTAAAAAGTTGCGTTCGAGCGAAAAGTTTACCCTGAGAGCGGTGAATTTTGTGAGTTATGCGGGAAGCATGGTGCATCTTGACAAAGGTGGAAACGCCGTTACACCCGTTTACGATGTGCTAACATCGCTTCCGTATGCTGTTGAAAGGCAGTTTAAAGAAGAAGTTGTAGCGAAATACGACTTATTGGTCAAAACAGAATCGCCGTATCTGGGAATTATGAATGCAGGTGTGCAACTTTATTGGTTGAAAAATACCCACCCTGAAACGTTTGAGAAAATCAGTACTTCGATTTTTTTGCCGCAATACGGTTACTTTCTTTTGACCGGGAAACTTGCCGCAGAAAAAAGTAATTTGGAATGCCACTCTATGCTCTGGGATCGGGAAATGAATGATTATCATTCGTGGTTAAAAGAACACGGTTTACGGCATTTGCTACCTGAAGTAATCAACGCAGACTCGGTTTCTCCAGCATTGGCAGACAAAAATGTGATGGTGGGCGTGGGGTTACAGAATAGCGTCGCTTCGTTGCTGATGTACGAACACGTTACAGAGCCGTACGTGCTTTCTTCTTCTCACGAGTGGACAATAAATAGTAATCCGTTTTCGAAGAACAAGCTTTCGATTCAAAATTTGGAAAGGCATTCGTTTTCGTTTGAACTCCCAAATAAAAACTTGGTGCACGCCAGCAGGGTTTTTGCGGGAAATGAACACGACCGACAAGTAAAAAACTTAGCTTCATATTTTGACAAGCCACTCGATTTTTACAAAAAAATACAATATAATGCCGATTTAGTCTGGAAATTGCGTGAGCGTTTTCAGCAGGCAACT
Organism: Spirosomataceae bacterium; assembly: GCA_030731175.1. GTDB lineage: Bacteria > Bacteroidota > Bacteroidia > Cytophagales > Spirosomataceae > JANQUM01. The sequence continues at coordinate 5,056 of JANQUM010000056.1, read as the reverse complement.
CCCGATACAACTGACCCTCGTTTGTTACTTGATTGTGCATTTGTGGAACGAAATATCAACCAATTTAAGAACTACGAAGAAGCCTATCATCAGTTTATGCTTGATTTAGTGGCTCAGGAAGCGGCTTCACTCAAGCTAATTTTGGGATATTCAAAAACGAAGAAAATTATACTTGAGGGAGATTTTGTGAAAAACGAGATTTACGTTCAACTAATGAATGAAGTTTTCTTCGATAAATTTATTTATATTAACGAGAACGATTACTCAGGAACGGCGGGTGCTGCTACGATAATATGTGAACATTGGGCAGTCAAATGCCCCGAGGTTTTGAACGTAAAACTGACTAAAGTGTAAGTGGAACTCTTAAAATAGTTCAGCAATCTAAAATTCAGTTTGACTAACAACTTGATTACTTTCGTTTTTTTATATATTTGACTTTCAATACTTTGAGTGAATTATAAATATAACCGTCTAACTATTTACAAATGAAAAAACTCTACATCTTATCTTTAGGTTTGCTTGCCTGTACATCGGTAAATGCTCAGGTGGTTCAGGCGGTTTCGATGAGTCCGAACGAGACCCTTACTTCTACTAACGCAAACGCTGCCCAAACGTACACGGTTGATAAGGCTCGAAAAGCAACTTTTGAGTACTTGAAACAAGCGTTTTCTCCTTACGAAAACGAAAAATTAAAACTAATTCCTGATAATTTAGACAGTGTAATGACTTCTCAGGCGGTGGTTAATAAGGCTTCATACGCAAATTTTATGAAATCTATGACCAACCTTCCAGAGCTTAAAAAGCAATTGGAATCCGCTCAGAATTTTGATAAAGTTGCCCAACTAAAGCAAATCAGCGAGTTTAACAAAGCTCTTTCTGTAAAAGCAAGTGCTGGATGCTTTTCCGAGCAAGAAAGCGGAGATTACGTAACTGTGCCAACATTAGAAGGTAGGTCGCTGGTAGGAACAAACCTTGCTCCGCTTCGTGAAAATCCGCGTTACGGTCTTGTAGAAAATTACAGTCAGGGTTTTGCTCGAATAAGTAAAGATATGGTTTACGGATTCCGGGATTTGTGCGGAAATATGGTGATTCAGCCACAATACGATTACGCCGAGCCATTCAATGACGGTAAAGCCCTCGTGAAAAAATACTACTGGCACTTTATTGACACCAACGGAAAAGAATCTGAAGTGCTAAAAGGCGTAAAATCTGGAAAAGCTCTAAGCTACGGAATAAGTGCCTTGACGTTTGAAAACAATAAAGTCGCGTTGGTTGATAACAATTACCCAACCACCAACAAGCCGCTATCGTCGTATTTTGATGAAATTATTCCCTTCGCTGGAAATCTTTTCAAAGTACGCAACGATAAGCAATTTGGTCTAATAAAAATAGATGGTACGGCGGTGATTGACCTTGTTTACGATCGCATTTACCTTTCGGAAACTAATAAATGGGTTATTATTGAAAAAGATAAAAAAGTTGGTTTGATTGATATTGACGGCAATACCCGCATTAAGCCATCTTACGAAAGCCTAATTAGCGTGAACGTGAAGCCAGAAATCTCAAATGCTTCATCTATCATTGCGAAAGACGAAAAAGGTTTTAGAGTAATTGAGCTCAATGAGCGTAAAATTAGTGATGTGTACGCTTCAATCGGTCTATATAATACATACGGCTTAACAAAAGTTTGCAAGGAAAGTACTGAAAAAGGTACGCAGTGCGGTTTTATGAATTATGAAGGCGTAGAAATTATTCCAACTCAATACGGTAAGGTTAGTGATTTCTCGAAGTACGGCTTGGTTGTTGTGAGCGAGCAAAATACCAATTGTAGCCTTCCCGTTGGAAATTGCCAAACTGATTTGGTTTATGACCATTTCGGACGGATTGTGTTGGATAAAATAAACCCTGATAGCCCAGTTGGAACACTGTATAGTGTAACAGACACGTTAATTGCAGGAACTTTAGTGGCAGTCAAAACGATGACGCCAACAGAAAGCGGCAAGTTTAGTGAAGGCTTTAATCTGGTAAATAACATAACCTATTCAAGGTTTACAAAAGAGCCGTTTGAGTTGATTAAGCGTTTCGATAAAAACTACTTTGCAGTGCGTAAAAACAACGTTTGGGGGTTGATTGATAACTTCGGAAACGAAATTCTGGCTCCCACCTACATGGATCTTGTTCACTCGTCTGATGGCTACTTTGGCGTAATGTTTGATAACGAAAAATACGGTTATATTGACGAAACCGGAAAAGTTAGAATCACGTTTGAGTACAATGAAATCAACCCTTTTAACAACGGGCTTGCAATCGTTTCAAAAGGAAAGAACCAATACGGAATAATCAATAAATTTAACGCAAAGGTTGCTCCGTGTCAATTCAAATCTATTATCTACGAAGCATCTACTCAAAAATACAGCCTTACAGAACGTAATGATGTGTACGTGCTGAATCAGGAAGGAGATTGCTTATCTGATAACTGCAAAGACTTTTACGATGTGGTAAGAAAAGCTAACGCCAAACAAAAAAACTGAGTCAAAACTCTTTAAAAATAGTAATTAAACTCTTGAAAGCGGGACAGAATTAAATTTGTCCCGCTTTTTGCGTCTGGTAAAAGCCGTTTGCGGATAAAATGTTTCAGAATATTTTGAAAATTCAGTAACGTTATGGTAATTTGAATTACGATTACGTGCTTTACTTTTAAGACTTAAATTATGGAACTACAAGAAGCGAAGGATAAGTTCGTCCATACGTGGGGAACTCTTGCAACGCAATGGGGGATAAACCGGACAATGTCGCAGATACATGCGTTACTCCTTCTCTCCGAAAAAGCCCTGAACGCTGATCAGATTATGGAACAGCTAACCATTTCACGAGGAAATGTAAACATGAACCTCCGTGAATTAATGAGTTGGGGTTTAATCAATAAACAACTACTACAAGGCGAACGCAAAGAATACTTCACTGCCGAAAAAGATATCTGGAAAGTGGCGAGATTAATCGCCAAACGCCGGCAACGCCGCGAGATTGAACCCGTTATTGAAGTGATGGACGAAATCAAGGCGGCAATTAAGCCCGATTCGGTAGAAAATAAAGAATTTCTCAAAGTAATAAACGATATTAGTAAAGTGGGTGGCTTTGCCGACACCGCAATGACAGCTATCATTAAAGCTGACGAAAATTGGCTGGCAAGTAATCTGCTGAAAGTATTCAAATAAAAGTTGTTTTAAATGCGTTACTTACTCCCTTTTCTACTTTTATTATCAATGAATGTCGTTTCTCAGGAAGCACTAAATGTTATGACGTTCAATATACGTTATTCAACACCCGCTGATGGCGTAAACCAATGGGATAACCGCAAAGACTTTGTGGCTCAAACCGTACAATTTTACGAAGCTGACCTCTGCGGAATGCAGGAAGCCCTTTATTCGCAGATTACTGACCTTCAAGAAAGATTACCGCAGTACGGTTGGGTAGGAGTGGGGCGTGATGATGGTGATAAGAAAGGAGAATTCTCTCCCGTATTTTACTTGAAAAAACGCTTTGAATTAATAGAAACCAACACTTTTTGGCTGAACGAACACCCTGAAATAGTAGGCTACGGCTGGGATGCCCGATTTAACAGAGTTGTTACTTGGGCAAAACTGCTCGATAAAAGCACGCAGAAAGAAGTGATAATTTTTAATACGCATTTTGACCATCAAGGTGAAATTGCCCGTCGGGAAAGTGCAAAATTGGTACTTAATAAGGTAAAAGAAATTGCGGGAAATACGCCCTTTGTGGTAACCGGAGATTTCAACGCCACGCCTTCGCAAGAGCCAATTCAAGTTTTAACAGATAAATCGAAAGACTTCCATTTTGTTAGCTCAGAAAATTTGAGCCAAACGCCTCATTTCGGCCCGAACGGTACGTTTACGGGTTTCAAAGAAAAAGAACGTGACAACGAACCGATTGACTACGTTTTTGTTTCCGAAAAAAACGCAGAAGTTCTCAAACACGCCACGCTTTCAAATACTTGGGGTGGTCTTTACGCCTCAGATCACTTCGCCGTAATGGCAACGCTCCGTTTCCGTTAAAAAGCCCGTTCAATTTGCTTCTTCTTTTGCCAAGGTGCGGTAGTTTGCCGTGATAAATCGTAAAGAAAAAATAAAACGATTGCGATAAAAACAACAAATATTATCTTGAAAATCAGACGGTTACGGTTTTTCATTAGTCGTTTACTTCGTTTTCTTCGAGTATATTTTTGGGGTCGTGGTAAGCTTTTACGCTTCCGCTTTTATTAGAAATTTCTGCCCATTTGAGGTCAGTAAAAGTTAGTATCAATACACCCGCTTTTTTCATTTGTCCGCCCGTATCGTCACGAGTCAGGTATTCTCCGAAAAAAGAAATATCGGGGTTATGCCCAACCATCACTACCGAACTTACATCCTCTTCTAATTTATTTAACGCTGCTAAATAAGCTCGCGGGCCGCCACCGTAAATGTTATCGTCAAGTTGAATTTCGTCAACGTCCATTTTCCATTGTTCCGCCATTATTTTAGCCGTGCCAAAGGCTCGGTTTGCTTTGCTGCTGACAATCAAATCAATTTTGTAAGACTTTGATGACATATAAGTTGCCATTCGAGCCGCCTCAATAATTCCAGAAGAAATTAGGTCGCGGTCAAAATCACGGAACATTGAAGACGAGCTGCCGTCTTCTGCCGTGGCGTGGCGGATAAGGTATAGTGTTTTCATAAATAAGCAAGTTGCAAAAACTGTGCTAAATTAAGCTGATAAATGTAAATTCGCAATGATAAAACGCAAAGTAGGGGTTTTAGTTTTTTAGAAGATACCTTTTGTTGAGGATTTCGTGTCATCAATTTCCGAAACCTTGTTTTTGGAAACTTTCCGTAGTTTGACAGCATTTACTTTTTGCAGCTCTTTGATTATTAGCAATGCGTACGCTTTTTTATCTCCAACGTGTAAGTTACGTAGCAGAGTTTTAGCTAAATCAAACATAATGCGATGGGGGCGTATTTCAAATCTGCTGGTGCATGTTCTCAACTACGCTCGAACTGAC
>JANQUM010000055.1 GCA_030731175.1 Spirosomataceae bacterium | reverse complement strand
GACGACGGTTTTAGAACAACCAACTTTCAGAGGAGCCAGAACTACGAATAGTACAATCGAAACAACCTATGTGGACTTTCCCGTGCAGGCAAAATCGGCATTTGAGGAGGCTGTTTCAATTTGGGAAAGTTACATTGTTTCGCCACAAAAAATAAAAATCGAAGCGAAGTGGACTTCACTTTCAGGCACAACGTTAGCTCAGTCTGGAGCTACTAAAATTTTTCGCAATTTTCCTTCCGCTCCCCTAAAGGACGTTTGGTACCCGGTGGCGTTAGCGGAGGCAATTTCTGGGCAAAACCTAAATACCGACGAATTTGAGATTACGGTTTCGGTTAACAGAAACCTGAATTGGTCCTTCGAACTAAACGGCACGCCCCAATCAAATCGTTTTGATATGGTATCGGTCATTTTGCACGAAATAGCCCACGGACTTGGCTTTAACGCCTCGTTCAAACTCACTGAAGACGGGTTCAGCGGCGAATGGGGGCAAACTTTAGTTCCATACGTGTATGACACTTTTGTGCAAAATGGCAACGAAGAAATTATTAAAGACACCAGGATTTTCGGTAATCCATCTGCTGAGCTCAAACGCCAATTAACCGGAAACGACCTCTTTTTTGCCTTAGGAAAAAGTATCTTTTCAGAAAGGTTACCCCAACTGAGTGCCGTTGACCCCTTCCGAAGTGGAGGTAGCGTTTCCCATTTAGACGAGTTTACTTACCCGCAAGGAAATATAAACTCGTTGATGTCACCAAACCTCAGAACGGCAGAAGTGATTCACTCGCCAGGGGATCTAACCTTACTTATCTTGAACCAAATAGGTTGGGGAATTCGGAACTTACCCATTTCGACAAATACAATCACTTCTAAAGAACCAGATTTTGGCGTACTGGTCTATCCTAATCCGACAACTGATGAACTTTACATTCAGATTCCTTCAGGTACTGCAGCGAATATAACGATTAGTATCAGCGACATGTGGGGTCGGTTATTTTATCAAAAAAGCGAACTTCCATCCGCAGCCAATCAGTTAAAAATTGACACCAGCAGCTGGATTCCCCAGATTTATATTCTCAAAATTGATTTAGGCAGTTTTTCACAAACCCACAAAATAATAATCCATAAGTAACGCTTACAACGTAATTTTTGCAATTGTTGGGTAGCATCCATTCAATTCGATGGTATATTCCTGACCATTAGCAGTTCGGAAAGTTGTATTCACGTTACTGTGGTTATACCACGCATAAGCAAATACCAAAAGCTCCCCTTTATATTCGCGATATGCCACAAACGGCCGGCGAAAATATGCTGCGGCGTAAGGGTTTTGCTCTACGCCTGAACACCAGTCAGCTCCATCCTTCACATCGGCAATTACCGCTTCAGAGTTTTCGAGTAATTCTCGGTGGTCTTTAACGATTGAGTAGGCATCAAAAGCCTGATTCACAAACGTAACGGGCTTAACTGGTGTCATTGTTGCTGAAAGTTGAAGTGTTGATGGAGAATCACCTTCACGACGTAACTCCGTCACATCAAAATATGGATACAGAGCGGTGGCATCTTGAGGTTCAGCCCAAACAGCCTCAGACCAAACCATTAAACCACCTTCGGCACTTGGCGGCGTAAAAAAGGCAACTGCCGCACCAGTAGCAAACATTATCTCAGGTCCTACAATTTGTTTAGACGGAATTCTGTATACACGATTATTAAACTTGACCCATTTATTGGTTTGTCTGAACTGAAAATTTAGTGGCTCTATATCGTGCCATAAAACAAAGATTGGCTTCTTAGGAATATTGTGCTTTTGAAAGAGCAGACCGTTATAAATAAAATCATAAACGTAGTGGAAGTCGTATAAATTTTTGACGTAGCTACCAAAGTCATTTGAGTTTGCCCCCCACTCCAAGGAATTATCAGCTGGCATTAGTCCGTATCGATCCTGCCAATCTTTAAAACTTCCAAATTCACCCCCACTTTCAAAATTAAGGTCACGTTGCGTTCCCTGAATAACTTCTAAGGGGTCTGCATAACCAATATCAGAGACATTAGAATTGTGCTGATAAATTCGGCGATACCACGGCAAAATATTGTTCCCGGTAGAAGGGTGATGGTTCTGGTACGCATCTCGCACCCAGGTCATAAACATATGACCCTTATAACCACTTTTTTCCCAGTAGTTCCAAATTTCGTTGTTTACAAAAATAGTTTTGTAGCTATTTCCAAACAAACGACTATACGTAGACGCAAAAGCCTCTAAAACACCGGATCTAAAAACTTCGAGATCTGAACCATGAGGCACAAGGGCAACATCAAACCATTTTTCCCAAGCTGCTATATCAAGCTCTCCATCAGGCCCTACTTGGTAGGCTTCTGGGTGCTTTACTCCGTTAGACCGGATAAAGTTAACAAAATGATCCCCCATAAACCGTATCGAATTATCTAAAACCGGGCTACGGTTTCCGGTTACATTTAGCGTATGCCACGAGGGGTTGAGGTCTTCTACTGTAGTTGTTGTTAGAGTTGCAAAAGCTCTCCTTTACTTAGATTTAAGCGTTTTCCGTACGCGTCAAAATAGGGTGTTTGTGCTGGCTTGTAAAAACGACCCTCCGGAGCATAATAATAAGTGGTTTTATCTATTGTCTTACTCGGCTGGAAATTGGGATTGGGGATAAAAATAGTTTGTTGCACGGGGTTTGCCGCAATCCATTCTACTTCGTTATCAGTCAAGTAAGCAGTTATTGTAATTTCACGCCCCTTATAGGCTGTAACATTAATACCATCCCGCATCTGATCAACAGAAAAGGAAGTTTTTTCACGATCATACTTGTTTGAAAAGCCTATTAAATACCGCTTAATATTGCCTTTAGTATCAAAACCTGTTAATTGAGAATTATATGCGGCATCTTTCAAAAAATACTCCCCTTGTTCATTTGAGGTCAGCTCAAGATTGAGAATTGTTCTAATGACCTTGCCGGAATAATCCAATTCAACAAACCCAACACCGTATTCAGGAATAGCGTAAACGGGCGTTTCGGCGACAACGTTTCCGATTCGACCATCGAAAGTTGAGCCCGCAAATGAGTTAAAATCACCAACTAAATCAATAGACTGATTAGCAACTACTTCCAAACATTCAGAGGCACCCATGTTTTTAGAATACGTCAACGTGCTGCCTCGATCCTGCTTACAAAGTGCTTCAATGACGGTTTCAGGAATCTCCGGGAGAACAGTGAGTATAATCTGAGACCGAACAGAAAGTGCTGAAAAAAGCAGTGTCAAAATGGTTAAATACCGCAAAAAGTAGTGGTTTTGAACTTTATTTAACGAATAAAATACTGATATCATAAAGGCGTTCACTTGATAGATTCACCTTTTAAAATCAATAATTATGCCACTTTTAGTCAGGCAATTACCGAACTTTCTTTTCTTTTTGCAATGAATAGACCGAGCATCGTTAAGGCACCGTTTAGAAGCAAGTTTTCAAACCCGAATTTATACTCACTGTAAGTTTCAATCAAGAAAACTAAACCAAATGTAATCACCGGAGCCGCAATGCAAATAAAAGGCACGAAGTTATCACGTACGGCATTTTTAGAATATATCCCGTAGGCAAAAAGTCCCAAAAGCGGCCCATAGGTATAAGATGCGATGGAATAAATGGCAGATATTACGTCAGTGCTATTTAGCTTGTGGAAAATGATAACTACGATGTAAAACAATACCGAGAAGCCTATATGCGTAATATTTTTTAGTCGCTTTCGCTCAGCCTCTTTTTTATTTCCAAAGTCAAGGAAATCTATGCAAAAAGCCGTAGTGAGAGCCGTAAGAGCAGAATCTGAACTTGCGTAAGTTGCAGCAGTAATACCTAAAAGGAAAGTTATGGCAACAAATACACCTCCACTTCCAAGCTCAAAATTTCCAAAATGCTTTAGGGCTAAGAACGGATATAAGTCATCGCTTTTGGCAGGAATAGTCAGTCCATTTTTCTGAGAGTACATATACAAAAGTGCCCCCATGCTCAAAAACAAGAGATTTACAATAACCAATGTAACGGTGAACCAAAACATATTTTTCTTTGCTTCGCCGATGTTTTTGCAAGTCAGGTTTTTTTGCATTAAATCTTGATCAAGACCAGTCATCACGATCGCAATAAAAGCACCCGAAATGAAAAGTTTAAAGAAATTGCGAGAGTCACTCCAGCCACCATCAAAGAAAAATACCTGCGAATAGCCACTGACATTCACGCTGTTTATCATTTCGGCAAAGCTGAAATTCATCTCACTCGAAATCAAATAAACTGTTAGCCCCACCGCCGCGATCAAAAAGAAGGTTTGAAGCGTATCAGTAATAATAATTGTTTTGATACCGCCCTTGAATGTATAAACCCAAATGAGGGCGATAGTGATAAAAACCGAGACCTCAAATGGTACGTTGAGCGGGTCATAGATGGCGATTTGTAACACAGATGCCGCTACATAAAGCCTTACAGCAGCTCCTAATGTGCGTGAAAGCAGAAAAAAAGCAGAACCAGTTTTGTAGGACCACTTCCCGAATCGCTTCTCGAGATAACTGTAAATTGAGATTAAATTTAACTTGTAATAAATGGGCATTAAAACCGTAGCGATAAAGAAATAACCTACCACAAAGCCCAAAACCATCTGAAAATAAGAAAATTGTTTCAGGTTCTCGGGATCACCGCCAACCATTGCACCAACCGCCCCCGGAACAGAAATAAATGTAACCCCCGAAAGTGAAGTTCCAATCATTCCGAAAGCCACTAAATACCACGGAACTTCTTTATTAGCCGTAAAAAAAGAATTTGTATCAGCTCCTTTCGAGGTGCGAATTGAGATAAAAATCAAAATCAAAAAATATATGAGCAGAATGGAAATTGCGAGGTAGGGGGTCATTTTCGAAGCGGTTGGGTGTGTTCAAAGTTTCAAATATGGCACTTTTTTTTGAATACGTGCCGACAAACATTTTTCCTTCATCAAAAATGATTAATTTTGTATCAATTGAAAACATAGAGAATAGTATGCAAGAGCAGACGTTGCCAGAAATTGATGTAATTGAAGAAAACGATTTAGAGTTAAACGATATTAAGTTGTACTCGCTCGTGGTTTTTAACGACGAAGTAAATACTTTTGAATACGTAATCCAGACTTTAGTTGAAGTTTGCGAACATAAGCCCGATCAAGCCGAACAATGTACTATGATTATCCATTTTAAAGGAAAGTGTCAAGTAAAAAACGGTGACTTCAAGCAACTTGAATCTATGCGAAACGAAATCTGTCGCCGTGGCATTTCTGCCGAAGTAATATTGCGGTAAATTGATTTTACTTTTCCCAAAAAAAATACGATTTGAACTTCCCTTCCAGACTTATTGAAGATGCCGTTTCTGAAATATCCAAACTACCGGGAATTGGAAAAAAGACGGCGTTGAGGTTGGCGTTGCACCTTTTAAAGAAAGACGTAAACACAACCCAAACCCTTACTGAAGCCCTTACGGCTTTACGCACTCAGACAACCTACTGCCTGAAATGCCACAATATTTCAGACGCTACTTTGTGCCGGATCTGCACCTCTGTTAATAGAAATCAAACCTTAATTTGCTTAGTGCAAGATACCAGAGACGTGTTAGCGATTGAAAACACAGGACAATTTACCGGGCTTTACCACGTGTTGGGAGGAATAATTTCGCCGCTGATGGGCATAGGACCAAACAACTTAAATATCGATTCTTTGGTAAAAAGAATCGCCGAAAGCCAAGAATCAGATACGCCAGTTCAGGAAGTCATTATGGCACTTAGCCCGACCATGGAAGGCGATACTACGGCGTTTTATCTACAGAAAAAACTCGCCCAATTTGGAATTAAAATGAGCACAATCGCCAGAGGAATTCCGATTGGAAACGAACTCGAATACGCCGATGAAATCACGCTCGGAAGAAGTATTTTGAGTAGGACGGATTATAAGTAATTTGCATTAATGCTTTATTGAAAATTGCGTATGACGCTGCTGTCATCGAAAGAACCTGTTACCCAAATACGCTGAAATTACTTCAATTACAGTACTCCTTTTACCTTCGTCTAAAACTCTGCATAACTTTCTATTTAAAACCAGACTTTACGTAATAATAATATTCTCTTTCGGATATTGGTACATCTTACACTCTACCTTGTTAAATATTCCAAAAAGTAGTGTAAACATTCCCACCCGTCCGATAAACATAGTCAAAACAAGAATTAATTTACTCGGAGCCGAAAGCGTGGGCGTGACATTTAACGATAACCCAACAGTGCTATAAGCTGAGAAACACTCAAAAGCAATTTCTGTGAGATTGTGATTTGGGTCAAAGATTGTTATTCCCAAAACCGCCGACCCGATAATTAACAACGACAGAAATATCACTGCGAACGCCCGATGAATGGACGTATTTGAGATTTCCCGCTTAAATAAATCTACCCGGTTTTTACCTTTTGAAAGGGCAACAATATTAGAAAGTGCAATGGCAAACGTGGTGGTTTTGATACCGCCACCAGTTGAGCTTGGCGAAGCACCAATCCACATCAAAAGCAAATAAATCAATATTGTACCCTGCATTAGTTGACCCATATCCACGGTGTTAAAACCAGCGGTACGGGGTGTAACGGATCCAAAAAACGACTGCACCAATTTTCCGTAAAACGTGGTGTGTTCTTTCAATAAGTTATTATGTTCCGTTAGGAAGTACAGCACTGTTCCAACAACGAGCAGCACAAAAGTTGTGGTTAGCACAATACGAGAATTTACTGATACATTCCGGGCCTGTACTTTGTAGCGTTCTTTCAGAAAAACGGTTCGGTAGAGATTATAAAGTATGTTTTTAACTGTTGTGTATAAATCATTCACAACCGGAAAACCGATTCCTCCCAAAATAACCAAAAAGCAAATGGCGAGTTGAAAGTTGTAATTAAACCGAAAACCATCGTTGAATAGTCCATTAGGAAGCGTTGAGAATCCTGCGTTGCAAAATGCCGAAATAGAATGAAAAATGGCAAAAAACCACTCATCTCCTACTGAACTAAACTGAGTTGAATCAATCGTAACGAAAATATATAAAACACCCAAAACTTCAACCAATAGCGTATAAATCACGATTTTTATCAATGTCGCAAAAAGTGAATTTGGTTTATCTGTTTCAATAATATTTTGCAATATTAAGTGATTTCTGAAACTCATTTCTCCGCGAAAAAGCACAGAGAAAAAATTGGTAAAAGTCATCAAACCCAAACCGCCAATTTGAATCATTATCAATAAAATGTCTTTGCCCAAATCGGTGAATTTTGACGCAGTGTCAACCGTTGCTAAACCTGTAACACAAACAGCACTCGTAGCAGTAAAGAGTGCGTCAACAAAACTTAAATTACCATTAGTTGCAGACGGCACAAGTAGTAATGCTGTACCAATCATAATCAACAGCAAAAAGCTGACTATGAACAAGATGGACGGGTTTAGGAGCGTAACTTTCAACTGAGAACCCGCTCGCATTACCCTGATGGCGAAAAATACGCAAATCAGCATATACAAAAACCATTCACCTTCCAGCAAAAAGTTTACGTGCTTAAACCGATCAAACAAAAATAGGCAACCAAAAAGTATTAAATCCGGGAGGAATTCCCGAGAAAAAAGATCAAAACGCTTGCGATTTATTACGCTCAGCACCCATTTGCCGAGGTAAACGAGCATCACAAATCGCGGTATTTGACGCAGGATACCATTTACGATATTTTTAATTTGCGGTTCTTTCGGAACGCCGATTTGGTAAATAACCAAACCAAAGCCCAGAAAAAGGGCGACCGTTAGTATAAATTCAATCCGACGGAGAATAGTCGATTTGAGAATGATTAATCTGTCTAAAAAGTCAATCCACCTGTCTTTGCTAAACATAAATTGTGTAAAAGTTGCACAAATGTAATGCTTCTTTACGTTAATTTATAATTCAATAATTTCGATAAAATTGAGTAATCTGAGACGTGAATTGACTGTAAATTGGTTTGCAGAACTCGATAAACAATTGTTGAGGCGGTGGCGGTAGCTCCTCGCGGTTTTTGGCTTGTACGATTTGGTCTTTCGTCAATGCCCGCTCATCGCCATTAAATGTCAGCCACTCGTTAAACCAGTCAAATTCTCCCGCTAATTCACGCGTCAATAAAACTTTGTTCGTCTGAAAATCAACTATTTGCAATAGCATTACACCTTGCGAATGCACCTGCTTCCTGTTTTCGATTATTCGTGCATTTACCGTTCCAAAAACATCCACGTTTTTGCCGTCAATTTTCGCGGTTCCGGTTTTGACGCTGTCTTTACTCGTAACTTGCTTCTCCTTAGAATCAACCCTAGTTTGGCCCACCACAAAATCAACAAATTCTAACCTTACCAAATGATCGGGTTTTAATTGGATACTTTCTGCTTCATCTGGCTGATAAAACCGCACAAATTTGTTTAATCTTCGGTTCGTCGCTAAATATTCATCTACCTGATTCTGGAAATATTCGTAGCTGTAGTCATTAAGCCGGGCGTTAAGTTTCGGTTGTTCCACCACCACATGAATCGAACCGAGGTATAGTGCTTCCTCCATTTTCTGCCGGGAATCTTTGTAGTCAGGAGCATATTCTGTCAATTTCTGAAAATTTTCGTAGGCTTGCCGCCCAGATGCAAGCGTTTGTTTTTCCAATTGAACAACTCCATAATTGTAGCGTTCTTCTGCTGCTAATTTTACTGTGTTTTCCTCCTCAGAAAAAAAAGAGGTTGGAGTTACAATCGACTGGCAAGACCGACAATCCTGAATTTTACGATACATCGTGTTCAGTTTACCGTAATTATCCATTACCTTTTCCCATCTGAAAGGTAGGGAAGTTTCTTTGTCAGCATTTATTCTTTTCTGCAAATCTACAGACGCATATTTATACGCCTGAGCGAGTACTACCGCAGATTTTTCGTTATCACCGTCACGGTTCAACTTATCAATTGCTTGAATGGTTGCCGTGTAATAATCGCCCTCCGACAAAGCCTTTTTACCGCTTTTTGAACAGGATAATACGGTAAAAGTCAAAAATACACCGAAAAAGTAAGTAAGCTGCTTCATATATTTGTCCTTATTTTTAGCGTGAGGTTTGAAACGAGTAGATTAATATCTCTTTTAATAATTACCTCTCTTCATTCAAAACAAACGCAAATTACTCGGTTCTCCTTAATTTTTAACCTGATTAACAAAGCATTTTAATCTTACGGCATGATTGCGGTGAAATAAGTGGTTTGAACCGAATTTAGAATTTGAGGTTATATATACGTACTTAAATTTAAAACGCATGCCCATCATTTCATTAATTGCCGCCCTTGACAATAACCGCGGAATAGGTTTCGAGCGAAAACTACCTTGGCCTGAGCCAATACCGGCAGACTGGGAAAATTTATTTGAAGTTACCGCAGGTAAAAAAATGATTATGGGACGCAAAAGCTACGACGACCCTCACCGCATTTCTTCTCCGTCAGGAAACTATGTGATTACTTCACAAAAAAATTACGAAGTAGAAGAAAACTTTGAAATCGTTAATAGCATCGAGGAAGCTTTGGAAAAATGTGCAGACCAGAAAGAAGTTTTTATTCTGGGCGGACAGCAAATATTTGAACAATCATTACAATTTGCCGACAAATTGGTGCTAACTCATGTTCACGCCGACTTTCCCGCTGATACTTTTTTTCCCGAATTTTCTGCCGAAGATTTTGTAGAAACGGACACTAAAAACTTTGAAATTGGCGAAGGAACACCCTACCCGCTCACCATAAGTACTTACATCAAACAATGATCGAAACGCACGCCCACGTATACGACGAGCAATTTGACCAGGATCGCCCCGAAATGATTCAACGGTCAATTGACGTTGGAGTTAAAGAAATTTGGATACCAAATTGTGACGAATCGACTATTGCAGGAATGCTGCAAGCCGCTGAAGAATTTGCGATTTGCAAACCCATGATGGGACTGCACCCATGTTACGTTAACGAAAACGTTACACAACAACTGAAAAATGTTGAAAATTGGCTCGAAAAACGTCCTTTTATCATGATTGGTGAAATTGGACTTGATTTTTATTGGGACCTAACTTTTGTAGAGCAGCAAGAAGCAGCTTTTACGGCTCAATTGCAATTCGCAAAAAAGTACAATTTACCTATTTGCATTCACTCAAGAAACAGCAAAGACAACGAACGCAACGCAATTATTCGCTGCTGCGAGTTAATAGATGACTTTGGCTGGAAAGAATTACGCGGAATATTTCATTGTTTTTCGGGAAATTTAGAGGAAGCGAAGCGAGTAATTTCCCTTAACTTTTTACTCGGTATTGGCGGGGTCGCAACGTTCAAAAACGGCGGAATGGATCACGTACTTCCCTATATTTCACTCGAAAATATTGTGTTAGAAACCGATTCCCCTTACTTGGCACCGGTTCCGAATCGAGGAAAAAGAAACGAAGTATCCTACTTAAATTTAGTTGCAGAAAGGGTTGCTTTGTTAATGGCAAAAGACAAAACGGAAATAATAAAGCAAACTACATTGAATGCCCAAAATCTTATTAAAACTCACTGATTATCAATAAATTCTGTAATTTCATCGAAATCCTCAGGTGAAAACCACGTAAAATCATCCTGATTTCTAAACCATGTGAGCTGACGTTTAGCGTACCTCCTCGTATTCCGCTTGATGAATTCAACCATGGTTTCTTCGTCGGTGACACCGTCTAAAAAATCGAACACCTCTTTGTACCCAACGGTATTCAAAGCGTTTTGCGAACGATATTGAGCAACGCTTTTAGCTTCGTCAATTAGCCCGTCAGCAAGCATTTTATCAACCCGCAAATTTATTCTTTCGTAGAGTTTCTCACGGGGTAAATCCAAACCGACTTTTATCATGTCAAAATTCCGGTTTGCGTTGGGATTCGAGTGAAATTCTGAAAA
>JANQUM010000054.1 GCA_030731175.1 Spirosomataceae bacterium | reverse complement strand
AAATTCAAAGCTATAAAAATTGGCGATGATGGCGGACGAATCCGAGCCGCAAAATTCAAAACTGGAAAACGGCAGCAGTTCGTCATTTCTCCCGGTGACGGTTCGGGAAGGCTAATGTATTACGAAACCAACGGCAACGCCGAAGTTACCGAAAACTGGAAAGGAAAAGATTTGATCGGGCGGGAACTCGTACACGGTCATACACTCGAAGTAGCCGACGTAAATAACGATGGAAATCTCGATATTTTTGTTGCCGAAATGGCTCAATGGTCTGACGACAAGGTAGATAATCCGAAAGCCGAAGCGTTCATTTTGTACGGTGATGGTTTAGGAAATTTTGAGAAAACGACTTTTCAAAAAGGCTTCGGTTTCCACGAAGGAAGATTGATGGATATTGACGGCGACGGCGACATTGACGTAGTTTCAAAATCGTATACTTGGAACGCCCCCCGAATTGATATGTGGCTACAAAATGGCACCGATACGGCTTACCCGAAAATCAACAAAGAAACTGATGGACGAATTGGTTTGGAACTTTACAGCTTGCGTGATTACCTCAAAACGGACATTCCCGGAACGTTGAAATACGTAAAAGACTTGGGGATTACCGAAGTGGAAGTAGCGGGTTTCCCGAACACAATTTCTAACACCGAGATAAAAGCAGCACTCGATAAAGCTGGCTTAAAGCCTAAAAGTGCCTTGATGGGCTTTGAAGATTTTGACACGAATATTGAGAAGGTCATCGCCAATGCAAAAGCATTTGGCGTTCGCTATGTCGGTACGGCGTGGATTCCGCACCGTCAAAATCAGTTCGGTCTAAAGGAAGCTGATAAGGCCATCGAAGTTTTCAACCGAGCCGGAGAACGTCTTGCCCAAGAAGGAATGCACCTATTTTACCACGGACACGGCTTTGAGTTCAAACAAATGGAAGACGGCAGCGGCACGTATTTTGATTACATCGTGCGGAATACCAACCCCACAAACGTGAGTTATGAGTGCGATGTGTATTGGGCATTTCATGGCGGACAAGACCCTGCGTTGTTGTTGCGTAAGTATCCAGGTCGTTTCGTAGCATTGCATTTAAAAGATATGGCTTACGGACAATCTACTGGCGAGTATTCGGGCGGAACGCCGCTTACGTCAGATGTTGCGTTGGGAACTGGTCAAATTGATTTTACGCCCATTATGCGGGCAGCAATTGATACGGGTGTGAAGTTCTACTTCATCGAAGACGAAAACGCCGAAGTGAAGCAGCATTTGCCAATTACCCTGCGGTACATGAAAGGCTTACGGTGAGGGATGCTCATTTCTTCTTACTATCAAACCGTTCATAATTCTTCCCAATTTTACCCAAAACTGCGAGGAATAATTCAAACTCTTCATCGCTGATATTTTCGTGTCCAACGTTTCGTAAAGCCTTTACTGAGGGCATCGCTTTGGCTACGAGTTCCTGCCCCGCAGTTGTCAAGACCAATTTAAACTGCTTCAAATCGTTCTCAAAACGTTCTTTCACCACCAATCCTTTATCGCATAATTTATTAATCACCCGCGAGGTTGTCGCCCGATTTCGGTAATTTAATTGTGATAATTCGGCTTGCGATGCTTCGTCTTCCAAATTATAAATATTCTGCAAAATTACCCACTGCTCAATGTTGATGTCGAGTTCCAGTCGGGTAAATTCGTTCTCGTAAATCGTCTTGATCTTTCGCAGGGTTTTATCCAAATGGAAGGCGAAGCCGTTCGTATTCTTCATGTATTGCTCACGTTGTTCGAAATAAATGCCAAAGGTAACACTTCTTTAATTGCGAACATTTTGTTGCACATGCAACAAAATATATATTATCTTTGTTGCAACAACTAATATGTGTCTTTTTTGATAGTGAATATAATTATTAAAAGAAATAAGTAGGTAAAAAACGAATCAATATGTATAGTACAACAGAACTTCTAACAGACCGAGAAATTAGTAACGACACGGATTTTATGCCCATCAACGGCACTGATTATATTGAGTTATATGTCAGTAACGCCAAGCAAGCGGCTCATTTTTATAAAGCGGCGTTCGGGTTTCAATCATTGGCGTATAAAGGGTTAGAAACCGGCAGCCGCGAAGTGGAATCTTACGTGGTGG
>JANQUM010000053.1 GCA_030731175.1 Spirosomataceae bacterium | reverse complement strand
GCTCTACAGAAGTTACGGTGCTTCGCTCTAATTCGTCTGAACTTACCGAGCTGATGGCGGCGGTAATGTCGCCTTTTTTCTGCGAACCGTACCCAACCACCACAACTTCGTTTAGAGAAGTGAGTGATTCTTCCAGTTCAACGTTTACCGTGCTTTGGTTTGCTATCAAAACTTCTTGCGAAGTGTAACCCGTGTAGCTAAAAACAAGCGTTTTGCCCTCAGCGGGAACGCTTAGCGTATATTTTCCGGTAACGTCTGTCAGCACACCGACGGTCGGTTTTTCTTTCACCGTTACCGAGACGCCAATCAGGGCATCTCCGGCGAGATCTGTTACGGTACCGTTTACCGCTCTTTGGGCCATGCTGAAACTACCCAAAAGGCAGCACATAGACAGTAGTAAAAGTTTTTTCATCATAATGAATTTTAGATTAATTGATGTTTATGCTCATTCAATTCAAAAGAACACTTTTCAAAAATAGTTAATTTCAAGGTACAATAATTGAAATAACTGTAAGAATAATAGCTAAATCTATAATTAAGTCAATTTATAGATGGAAAATTGAAATTTTTGTAGTGATTTTGCTTGTTAGACATAAATTACGGATACGTCGCATAAATTGCTTGTTTCAACTCGCATCAATCAAATCAAAGCGAAGAAAATGTATTGCGTATTGTGATTTCAAACATTATGTGGCATTTTGTACCTCAATATAATTTAATCCGAATTTTTACGAATTTACCCCTTTATGAAATCCCTAATTCAACTTTCGAAACTGGTTGTTTTCTTACAGCTATTTTCGCTCATTTCTTGTGCCCAAAAAAGCACCCCAATTACCTCGCAAAACGAAGCGTTTGATTTGTCATTGCTTAAAAACAAAAAGGCAAGAAGCATCGGACCAGCAACCATGTCGGGTCGTGTTACAGCGATTGATGCCGTTTGGGAAAACCCAGATATTATGTACGTCGGTACGGCATCCGGTGGTGTTTGGAAATCTGATAACGGTGGAACTACTTTCACTTCAATTTTTGACGAAAACCCAATTATCAACATCGGAGCGGTGGCAATTCAGCAGTCAAACCCTGCGGTGGTTTGGGTCGGAACGGGTGAAGGAAACCCCCGCAATACCGTAAACCTCGGAGGCGGAATTTTCAAAACGCTTGACGGTGGAAAAACGTGGAAGCCGATGGGTTTAGAAAACTCATCCAATATTCATCGCATCATCATCGACCCGAATAACCCGGATGTGGTTTACGTCGGTGTTATCGGAAATCCGTTTGCGGATCATCCCGAGCGTGGCGTTTACAAAACCACTGACGGTGGCGAAACGTGGAAAAATATCCTGTTCACCAATCAGCGTTCTGGCGTTGGCGATATGGCCATGGACCCGTCGAACCCAAACAAGATTTTTGTAAATATGTGGGAACACCACCGTACGCCCTATGATTTTAAGTCGGGCGGAGCGGGTTCTGGAATGTACGTAACGTACGATGCCGGAAAAACTTTCACGAAATTAGACGAGAAAAACGGCTTGCCGAAAGGTGAATTGGGTAGAATGGGTTTTGCCATTTCCCGCAGTTCCCCGAACATCATTTATGCACTCGTAGAATCGAGTAAAAACGCCCTTTACAAAACCGAAGACGGCGGAATGAACTGGAAAAAAATAAACGACGATAAAGACGTAGCGGACAACCGACCGTTCTATTTTCAGGATTTAGCCGTTGACCCGACGAACGAAAATCGCCTCTACAATATTTATCAGATGATTTCGATGAGTGAAGACGGTGGCAAAAACTTCAAAGTCATTGTGCCGTACAGCGGTGTTCACCCAGATCACCACGCTTTCTGGATTCACCCGACTGACCCTTCGTTCATTATTAACGGAAACGACGGCGGAATTGCCATTTCTCGTGACCGGGGACGCAATTGGATGTTCGCCGAATCAATTCCGGTTGGGCAATATTACCACATCAACGTTGACAACGAAATTCCGTACAATGTGTACGGCGGTTTGCAAGATAACGGCTCGTGGCGTGGCCCGGCCTACACCTGGATGACGGGCGGAATCCGCAATCAGTTTTTTGAAGTCGTGCTCTTCGGAGATGGTTTTGACGTTTCGCCAGATCCTGACGAT
>JANQUM010000052.1:3483-11175 GCA_030731175.1 Spirosomataceae bacterium | reverse complement strand
CATCGCTTCCGAAGTATTGAAAATCTGTAAATAAACCATGAAAATTTTTCTATCTGAAAACACCGTTGATTATAAATCTTATACTTTTAATTACGCAAAATACTGCGTGATGGAAAGCATGAGCGAACTCACCGATGTTTATGAGCAAGGTTTTCTACCGTATTCAGGAGATTTACGCATAAATAAAGAGATTTTTTACCTCGCTCGCAGCCTTCGGGTGGATGTTGAGCGGTTTGTAGATTCCTCCGAAAATAGAAGAGTAAACCGCACCGTTGAGCCGTTAGGAATAGAAGTAGAGGTTATTGCGAAAGCAGATTTTAATTTGCAAAATGCTGATTTTCAAGCTTTTTGCGAAAAGTATATCAACGAACGCATCGGTGAAGATAATATGAGCACCGAGCGGCTAAAGTATATTTTAGAGCGGGAAGCAGGAACGCATATCCTACGGTTTCATAACGCCGAGCAAGATTTCGGATACGTGTTGGGTGTCATGAACGGAGACATGCTACATTACTGGTTTGCCTTTTTTGATACCGAATACATGCGGACGCACTCGCTCGGAAAATGGATTATGTGGCGAAGCATCCGGTGGGCGGCTGATAACGGTAAAAAGCACGTTTACCTCGGTACAGCGTACAAATCAAGTGCGTTATACAAAATTCGGGATCACAAAGGGCTTGCTTTTTTTGACGGAAAAGGCTGGAACACGGACGTAAATACGCTGAAAGATTGGTGCAAATCTGACGAAGAAACCATGCCTTCCGATAGGTTCAAGCAATTGGCAGACCCGAATAAATTCTTAGAAAATATGTAAATGAAATAGCCATGAATATACTACTTACAAAAAAAATGCTTTGGATAATTCCTGTTTTCGTGATTGCGGGAATTGCGGCGGCACTCAACGTAAAAGGAGATTACAAAGAAGACCTTTGCAATAGTGTAGAAATAATTATTCATCAGCCGGAAGAATTGCCTTTAATTTCTGAGGAGAATGTCTTAGCCTGGATTTCCCCAAAAAAATTAGTGGGCGAACGCCTCGATAAAATCGAATTGAGTAACGTAGAACAAAAAATCAGGGAAATACCACAAATCAAAAACTGCGAAATGCACATAGATTTACGGGGAATGCTAACCATTGAGGTTGAGCCGTTTTTGCCCGTTGCCCGAATTTTACGAGATGGAATGCAAGACGATTATATCAGCGAAGACGGCGTTTTCTTTCCTACGTCGAGTAATTATTCCGCACGGGTAATATTATTGTCGGGAGATTATTTTATCAACAAAACTTCAATGACTGACAACAAATCTGTTAATTTGTTATTGTTTTTGAAACATATATATGCGGACGCTTTCTGGAAAGCCCAATTAACGCAGATAGCGGTTGATAATCAGGAGAATATGTACATTGTTCCGTTATTGGGCGAGCACATTATTAGTTTTGGAAACCCTGAAGAAGTTGACGCAAAGCTGCGGAGGTTGAAAGTTTTTTACAAGCAAATTTATCCAGTAAAAGGCTGGGATAACTTTTCGGAAGTAAGCGTGGCTTACGCAAATCAGGTTGTTTGTAAGTAAATTGAGTGGAGAGTTTAAATAAAAGGATTAATTGTAGCAAATATGCAAACGGAAGAATACGTAGTCGCGGTTGATATTGGAAGCTCAAAAATATGTGCCGTAGCCGGAGATGAAGACCAAGAATCGGGCAAGGTAAATATTAATGCTTTCGCCGAACGGACTTTCGTGGATGACGAAAATATCATTCAAAACGGTAAAGTAAATAACCTTGAGCGGGTAGCCGCTTTGCTTGACGAAGTACTGGCAGAAATTGCCGAACAGCTTTCGGCCCCAGTTGGGCTTATAAATATTTCTATTTCGGGCGGACAGATGGTTGGGCAGGGTCATAATACCACCATCACCCGCAGCGATTCGGAGATTATTATTCAGGACGACGATATGGAAGACCTCCTTCGGGATGTTAGACGTACGTTTGATCCACGTCCCGGTCATACACTGTTGCACATTTTGCCGCAATATTTCAACGTTGATAAAAGAACCGTCAGTGATGACCCGGTTGGGCACGTTGGTGTTCGGTTGGGTGGTGCCTTTTACGCCATTACTTGCCCCGAAGCAAACATTCGTCATTTGCATGAAATGATTAATTTCGTGCCTCAAAAAGATGCACGGGGCGATGACACAAACAATATTATAGAAGTAGATTACACTCTGTTTTCACCAATTCCTGATTCATTATCTTTACTCACAAAACGTGATAAAGACGGCGTGGCGGTTGTAAATATCGGGCGTGATATTACCGAAGTAGCAATCTTTTCTCGGCAGGGAATCCGGCACGTAGCGGTAATTCAATACGCCGGCAATAAAGTTACGCATGATTTAATGGAGGCGTACAACCTTCGGTTTGAAGACGCAGAAATGCTGAAAATAACTTGCGGCTCGCTGCCGCCAGATCAACTAAACGAAAACGAGGTCATCACGATATCGAGCGAGGAGGAAATTCCAGAATTTGATGTACCTGTAAGAGGTGTACTTGAAATTATCGAATTACGGGTGCGGGAAATTGCGGCAATCGTAATGAGCGAAATTGTAAAAAGTGGTTTTGATGATAAATTAAGTCAAGGAATAATTCTGACCGGAGGGACATCAAACCTTTTCATAACAAAAGAAATTTTTAGCGAAACCACTAATATGCACACTCGCATTGGCAGACCGCTAAAGCACATTATTAGAAACCCGTTTAGCAAGCTCGAAAACCCTAAATATTCAACCGTGGTTGGTTTGCTATTGGCTTCTTATTTTCCTTTTGATGCCCGAGTGCCGTCTTCGGTTTTATACTCTGACTTCGTGACACCAAAGGTAAATGGGAAGACAAATTCACCGAAAACCCCGCAAGGTAGCGGAGGATTGAACGGATTTATAAGCAAAATGAAAAACTTTATGAACGGTAGCGACGACCTCGGCGGCGATACCTACGACCGCGGGCGGTAATTCGCCAAGTGCATAAACCTGAGTGACAACAAGAAACAAAACTTAACAACGTGCAAACCTATAAACCTTAAAATCATGATTACAAAAGCTCTTCACAGGTTAGATTTTCAGAAAAACGAAAGTCAGAATTTTCAACAAGTTATCAAAGTTATCGGCGTTGGCGGTGGCGGTAGCAATGCCGTGAACCACATGATAGAATCAGGGTTTGAAGACGTAGGTTACGTAGTTTGTAACACTGACCAGCAAGCTCTACAAAAAATGGACGAACGTGCCCACAAACTCCAATTGGGTATTGAACTCACCAAAGGACTTGGAGCCGGAACTAACCCGGAAGTGGGCAGAAAAGCCGCTCTTGAAAGCGAGGATGCCATCCGTCAGATACTTTCGGGCAAAGCAGAAATGGTCTTTATCACCGCCGGAATGGGCGGAGGAACCGGAACCGGTGCAGCTCCAGAAATTGCCCGTATTGCCAAAGAATTGGGTCTTTTAGTAGTTGCCGTGGTTTCAGACCCGTTCGGTTTTGAAGGAAATACTAAAATTCATCAGGCGATAGAGGGTATCGAGAAACTCAAAGAACACGCTGACACCGTTTTGGTCATTAAAAACCAAATATTACAAGACCTTTATAAAGACTTACCAGTAAGAGCGGCGTATAAAAAAGCCGATGAAGTACTTGCTAATGGCGTAAAAAGTATTGCCGAGTTAATTACTTCGCAAGGCGAAATAAACTGTGACTTTGCCGATGTTAAAATGGTGCTTCAAAACGCTGGCCAAGCGATGATGGGCTCTGCCGTGGCAACCGGAGAAAAACGTGCTATTGATGCAATTACGCAAGCGTTGGAGTCGCCGCTGTTAGAAAACAATAAAATCAACGGTGCAAAACGTATCTTGGTTTCTATTGCTTACAGCGACGAAAAACCGGAATACGAAATCAAAATGTCTGACCAGACACTCATCACTAATTTTGTGCAAGGCGAAATACAGGCAGATGCCGAAGTATTTAAGCACGGTTACAGCATTGACCGTTCTTTGAAAGACGGCGGTTTGCGGGTAACGATTGTTGCCGCAGGCTTTGGAACCGAAGGAACGAAAAATCAACGCATTCCGCTAAAAGAAGAGCCGGTTGTTGAGGAGGTAGTAGAAGCAGTGGAAGTGGAAGTCAAGATGCCCGTTGCAGCAGATTATACCCGCCAAATGGTAGAGTATTTTGTAAATAATGACTACAAAGTGCAGCCACTAAACGAACCATCTTTTAAGCGTTGGCATCTAGATTATAAACTAAATAAAACCGCTAATTCAAAGCCCGTTGAGAAATTCCCGCTTGCTGAAATGTACGAGGGACTTCGCCGCGAGGGATTGATAAAGTAATTTTGTACTAATGATTTTACGAGCTGTTGCAATCTAATTTGCAGCAGCTTTTTTTATTTCCAGCAATTTTACCTTTCGTACAAAATAGTTTGTTTACGGTAACTATTTTTCTGTATTTTTGAAAAAAGAACAACTTAAATTAACCTCAATTAATTATTATGGAAACCACAAATCTACGTCCAACCTTCCTAACCGTACTTTGCGTACTTACTTTTATTGCCAGTAGTTTTGGTATTTATAGTGCCGTAACGAGCTATACTTCCGCCGAAATGGCAGTTGACGTAGCCAAAGACGCGATGGACGACGCTCAAGATCAAATTGAAGCTGAAGGCGAAGAAATGCCTGGCTTTGTAGGCAAACTTTTGAGCGGTGTCACCGAAGGTCTAACCGTAGAAAATATGCAAAATATGGCTTTGGGCTCGGGCCTTGGCAATATCCTGACTTTAATTGGAGCAATCGTGATGTGGGGATTAAACAAAAAAGGGTATTTCGTTTACCTTGCTGGGCACGCCGTACTTATATTAGCCCCATTGTTCATTTACGAAGGTTTTATCGGAGCGGCAGCCAGTGGCGGAGCGGTATTTGTGGCCGTACTTTTCGGGGTACTCTACGGGCTAAACCTCAAGCACATGAGTTAAAAATAACACAGTCTTTAAAGAGAGGCAATCCCGTTTTCGGGGTTGCCTTTTTCTTTTTATCGAGAGCAATCAACTAACTTTGTATTTCATAAACCAAAACTTGCTTAAATGCGAATTCGCCTGCTGATTTTATTACTTCTCGTCACTTCGTTTTCAATTGCTCAGCTTCCTGAATATCAGGGAAGTACTAAGAAAACGTGGGATTTGATTCACACAACATTATACGTTTCGCCAAACTGGGCAAATGAGCAGTTAAACGGCAAGGCAATACTGACACTTAAGCCCCATTTTTATCCGCAAAACGAAGTCACTCTTGATGCAAAAGGCTTTGACGTAAAAGCCGTAACGTATAACTCAAAATCAATTGAGTTTTCGTACGATGGATCGAAACTCAGCGTGCCGTTTTCGGTAACTTTCACCCGAAACGATACCGTAAGTATTGCGATCGAATACGTTGCCAAGCCAAACGAGCTAAAAGTAGGCGGAAGCGAGGCCATTTTGCAGGATAAAGGCCTTTATTTCGTGGATGCAACCACGCCGAAAAAGCAACTCTGGACGCAAGGCGAAACGCAAGCAAACTCGTGCTGGTTTCCAACTTTTGATGCACCAAACGAAAAGCATACGCAAGACATTTATTTACGGGTTGATGCTTCGTTGATAACCCTTTCAAACGGCGAATTGATTGAGAAAATCACGCACGACGATAACACAAGAACTGACCACTGGCAAATGAAAAAGCCGCACGCAGTTTACTTAACGATGATTGCCGCCGGAAATTTCGTAAAAACCGTTGAGCCTAACTTCAAAGATTTCGAAGTCAGTTATTACCTCGAACCCGAATTTGCGGAAAACGCCCTCGCGATTTTTGGTCGAACCCCGCAAATGATAAGCTACTTCGAGAACCTGCTTGGCGTTAAATACCCGTGGGAAAAATACAGCCAAATTGCCGTTAGGGAGTTTGTATCTGGTGCAATGGAAAATACCACTGCAACCATTCACGGCGATTTTGTGGTGAAAAACCCGAACCAACTCGTGGATAACAACGATGATGCTGTAATTGCTCATGAATTATTCCACCATTGGTTCGGCGATTTAGTTACAACAGAATCGTGGTCGAATTTGCCGCTGAATGAATCTTTCGCCGATTATTCAGAATACCTTTGGGCGAGCCATTTTTACGGCGAGGAAGCTGGAGAATGGACGGCAATTCAGGCAATGGAAAATTACCTCGCTGAAGCAAAAAACAAGCAAGAGCCACTCATTCGCTTTTATTATAATGATCGCGAAGATATGTTTGATTCGCACTCGTATGCTAAAGGTGGACGAGTATTGCAGATGTTACGGCGGTACGTTGGAGACGAGGCCTTCTTCGCTTCGCTGCACGTTTACCTCAAAAATAATGCGTTCAAAAACGCCGAGATTCATAATTTACGCATGGCGTTTGAGGAAGTAACTGGAGAAGACCTTAACTGGTTTTTTAATCAGTGGTTTTTAACCGCCGGACACGCCCGTCTTGACGTAGAAGATTATTATAAAAAAGGAACGCTCACAATTGAAATTGATCAAGTTGTTGATTCTGTAAACGCCACAATTTACCGTTTGCCGCTCGAAGTTCTCATCGGTTTTGAAGACGGAAAAACGGTTTCGAGAAAAATTGATTTGACAAAAGAGGGTCAGGTTTTCAATTTCACGATGGACAAAGCCCCGACGTTTGTTTTAATTGACCCGAAAGGTGAATTAGTCGGTGAAATAAATCACCCCAAAAGTAACGGAGTATTGATGAGCCAATACCGAAATTCTTCAACCGTCAGCGGACGCCTAAAAGCCCTCGAAGCATTGACCTTCGCCCCTGAAACTGACGAGCTTTACGCTAAGCCACCACTCACCGATCCTGAGGTACGAAAATTGGTGCTCGAAGCTACCAGAGATAGTTTCTGGGGTTTAAGGGATTTTGCCGTGCAACAACTATTTGACTACGATGGCGAAGGCTTTCTGGACGTGGAAAAAGAGCTGCAATTCGTGATAAAAAACGATAAAAATGCCAACGTTCGTGCTGATGCTATTCTTGCAATGAAAAACTTCCTCAACCCACAGAACGACATCCTTTTTCGGGCGGCTTTGCGGGATACTTCCTACGCAGTTCGGGGAGCGGCTTTGGAGGCTTTGTTGGTTAATAAACCACCCGATGCCGCCGAATTAGTTGCCGCTTTTGAGCAAATAAAAGACGTAAATATTTTTGCTTCAGTTGCCAGTTTTTACGCAGAGCAAGCTGATCCAGAGCGTTTATCGTGGTTTATTAAGCGACTATCAGAACAAGGAAATACCGAATTGTATCAGGTAATGGGCATTTTTGGCACCTACTTAATTCAATCAAATACCGAAATCCAGCTTGCAGCGTTGCCGTTTCTGAAAGACATGGCACTCAATAAGCCACAATGGTATTTACGCTACGCCGCCGCTCAGTCAATGCTTTTGATTAGTGACTTACCCGAGACGCAAGCAGCATTAAAAGAAGTTATCAAAGCCGAAACCGACGAACGCCTGAAAGAAGCGTACGCAAATTATTGAAAGTTCAGCCCCATCGCCCTAAAGGGGAATTCCTTATTTCTCCATTTTTCTTGTTCGAGAAAAGACATACGTGCCGTAACTTCAAGTCCCCTTTGGGGATTTAGGGGCTGCGTTTAGG
>JANQUM010000052.1:0-3473 GCA_030731175.1 Spirosomataceae bacterium | reverse complement strand
CGTACGCAAATTATTGACCCTTACATTCTACGAGCTAAGTTGAGGTATGCAGCGGATTTTCGGCCACTATTTTTTCAAATAAATCCCTTTAATTTCGCTTTTCTTGTAGTCTTTGGCGAGTTCCGGGATTCGTTTAAAAATAGTAGGAATAACGCCCTTTTTATCGATAATAACTTCGGGTGGTTCTTTCCTGAAATTATCAAAAATATTTACCACACTTTCGTAATCATTTGGTTCGGCGAGATCACGTTTTGAGAGGTTCCAGTTCAAGTAAGCTGTTACCTGTTTTCCGTGCTTGTATTCGTCGATGCGTTCGCCAATAATCAGCATTTTCTTCCCCCTCACAATGTCAGGCGGCATCTCGTTGCTTAAACGGACTTCGTTTAAATGGTTAAAGCCGCTTCCAAACAACGGTTTTACGCCTTGGTATTGAATAAATATGGTTATTGAAAGGAGTAAAATAAATGCAACTTCGGGCAGGTAAGTGCCTTTAAGGTGTAAGAAAAAACCCGCAATAAAAATCGCCATAAAAGGTAGCATTCCGTAGAGTTGCATCGGTATTTTGTAAGGGGAGAGAATGTATGCAATTCCCCCAAAAATTACTCCCAGAAAGGCTATTTGGTGCATTCTGCCCTGTCCGCCGTTGTAGCGGTTATTCGTTATCAGGAAGAAATAACCTACCAAACTGACCAAAAAAGGAATTGTAAATGTGTAAAAAATTTCAAATAACTTCCCGATACTTAGTTGAGTAAACCGAATGCTACTTTCGAGAACGTTATATCGAAAAGCCTCAAAATCACTGACGAAGTAAAAATAGATACCGACGATGAAAAGTGGAAGGATAAAGCCCAAGACAATCAGCAATATTTGCCGAAAACTTGCTCCCGTAAAAAGTAGCATTGCGAGGATAATCCAGGGTAAAAAAGCCACAAATGGCGGGTGGAAAAGCGTGGAAATTCCTACAAATAAACCTACTTCAAAAACGTCATCCCGGACGCCCTCTCGGTTACCAATTTGTTTGGCAAAACTATTGTAAGCAATTATCAGGAAGGTAGTTCCCATAAGTGCTGGAGATAATTTTCCTAAGTCGAAAGACAAGTTTGCCAAAAGAACGTAAACTGCCCCAACAACATAATTGCGTTCCAAAAAAATCTCGCGACGATTAACGATTATAGAAAGGTAAATTGCCTGAAAAATGATAAATAAATACGCTGTTAGCTCGTACGCAAATTGTTCTTGACCCATGAATAAATTCACAACCCAATATATAAACGCCGAAAGCGGTGCAACGCTGGTCCAGATTTCAGTATAGAGTGTATTACCGTGGCCCATTTTTTCGCCTAATACCAGCCATTCCATTTCTGGTAAAAGCGTTGGGAGATCTCCGGAAAGGAAGGGTAATTTTAGCAATAACAACAGCAATATGATTGCAAAAACCAAGAATGGCGAGTTAATGCGGAGAAAGGTTATCAAAGTAGCGTAAGTTTGCGTTATGAACTATAAATCCCAAAATTACGGTTATTCAAAAGGTTAAACCAACGTAAGTCGGGATATTTGTGAACGGGTAAATACGAATCAGGAGAAAATAACCAACTTACACTATTTAATAAACAGGGTTATCGGCGTGAAAGTCAAGTAATCAGTAGAAACTATTCACTTAATAAAGCAGTAACCCAAAAATGCAAAAATGGAAACTAAAAGACAAAAACAATACAGCAAGCAAATTCAGAAAGACCTCGGTGATTTATTTCAACGAGATTTTCGCAAACTTTTTGACGGGGCATTTGTAACTATTACGGATGTAAAAACAACGCCTGATTTGGGTATTGCCCGCGTTTATTTGAGTTTTATGCTCTCTAAAGACCCCGAAGGCTTAGTTGAAAAAATCAGAGAGAATTCAAGCTTAATTAGAGGTAAATTTGGGAACCGGGTGCGGCATCAGTTTCGGGTAATTCCAGAATTTCAGTTCTATCTTGATGATACTGCCGAGGTAGCCCAAAAAATGCACGAATTATTGGATAGCCTTGATATTCCTGAAGCTGATCCAGAGGAAGAGGAGGAAAATTGAAATGTGAGAAAGTGGATTGGAGTTCGGAGAAATGAACAAAACAAATCTCACTACTCCAATCTGACTATTCACCTAATTGGTTTCACCATAGAGTGAATTACGTGTACAACTTTATCTTTCGCCATGCGGTAAAGTACCGGATACTTCATTTCCTGCACTTCAGCTTCTAAGGCATAAATCAGCCTATATAACGCTTCACGGTTGTTTTTGTAATCAACAACCGTGAATTGATGAAAACGAGCTTCTTCAAATTCGTTGTGAATATAAACTACTAAGTGAAAGTCTCCTTTCACGTAAAAACCACCGACTTGGTGCCGAATGAAAGTTCGGAAAGACTGATTTTCGTCAGCCATGAAATCAAGAATTTGCATTTCATCATTTGAATAATGAACGCCATTTAGGTTTATAAAATGTACTGACATCTCCTCACGTTGTTAGATAGTACTAAAAAGCCATTTACGGTCATTTAGTTCATAAATATTTCCCAAGAGTTCATCATTGAAAAAATCCGCTCATCTACTTTGTATTGCACAGTACTATATGTTTCAATACCTTTGAAATATCAAACAAGGCGAAAGAGCAGTTCTTTCGGACGACTGTTGAAAATAAAAGACTAAATATATACAAAATGAAAAAGCTAAGAAGAATTAAATCAGAATCAATGTTGGGTGGTGTAGCGGCTGGGTTAGCTGAGTACTTCGATATTGACGTTACGTTGATACGTATTGTCCTCGCCATCGGAATTTTCGCACCGTTTCCTGTCGTAATTCCTTACGTGGTGATGTGGATTGTAATGCCCGTGGCAGAACCCGCTTTGCCGGGCAGTGCCGAACCCAATAATTTGATGATAGTCAGTTCGTAGATTTTCATGTCAGTTCGAGCGGAGACGAGAACTTAATTTTCAGGGAAAAGTGAACTCCCGCCTCGCAGTTGCGAGGCGGGAGTTTTTTATGAATAAGTACCACCTCAATTGTAAAGAAACGTCCATTCATTGTGCAACCTGCGTTCCCGCAATCCCATTTTCGACTGCATTTAATAATTCATCTGCGTGGCAGATTGTAACTTGTTTTACGCCGTTTTTTATAGCGTTGAAAGCATTGTCTAATTTAGGAATCATGCCTTCGTAAATTACGCCGTTGGCTTTATACATTTCGTACAATTCCGAAGTAAGTTTTGGAATGACGGAATCGTCGTTTTCGGGGTCAGAAAGTACGCCTTTTTTCTCGAAACAATAAATCAGGTTCACTTCGTAATCTTTACTCATTGCTACGCCAACAGCGGAGGCCTGCGTATCTGCGTTGGTGTTCAGCATCGTTCCTGATTTATCAAAAGTCAACGGAGCGAAAACGGGTGTTTTATTTTGTTGTAAAAGTACTCCAAAAACCGCCGTTTATTACAACATAGT
>JANQUM010000051.1 GCA_030731175.1 Spirosomataceae bacterium | reverse complement strand
CGATGCCATTAAAAATAGCGTTTCATATCATTCACCTGAAGAATAAACATACTTTTCGGATTGCCCACGGAGCAAGAACGGGTGTTGATACGTTCATTGTCTCGCTGTCTGACGGTGAATTTACTGGACTCGGTGAAGCTACGCCAGTTCCGTATTACGGTTTTAGTGCAAATAATCTTAAAGAGTTGTTAGAAAAACATCAAAATACGATTGAATCCTACGATTTACAAGATGCTGAATCATTTTGGGAGTTTATGAACCCGATACTTTCTACCAATCGTTTTGCACAATGTGCGTTAGATATTGCCGCTCATGATTTGGTAGCGAAACGAAAAGGCATGCCACTTTATAAAATGTGGGGTTTGAATTTTGACAACATTCCGCTCTCAAACTTCACGGTTGGTATTGATGAAATTCCAGTAATGCTGGAAAGAATGAAAGAAGTGGATTTCCCGATTTATAAAATCAAACTTGGTACTTCAAACGACATAGAAATTATAAAAGAACTGCGAAAAGCGACTAATGCCATTTTTCGAGTCGATGCGAATTGTGCGTGGTCGGTGGAGGAAACCATCGCAAACGCAACGGCATTTGAGCATTTAGGCGTTGAATTTATCGAACAACCGCTTCCTCATGACCAAATTGAGGATATGAAAAACGTAATCGGTAAGGTAAACCTCCCACTTATGGCGGATGAAAGCTGTATCACGGAAAGCGATGTGGAAAAATGCTATGGGAAATTTGACGGAGTTAACATCAAACTGGCAAAATGTGGCGGATTGACTCCCGCATTGCGAATGATTCAACAAGCAAAAGACCTCGGTTTGAAAACGATGGTGGGTTGCATGACCGAAAGTAGCGTTGGCATCTCTGCAATTGCCCACTTATTACCACTACTCGATTACGTAGATATGGACGGTTCGATATTAATTTCCAATGATCCCGCCGATGGCGTGGTATTGGATCGAGGAAAAGCAATTCTTCCGAATCGGAACGGAACAGGAGCGGAATTAAAAATTTTGGGATAAATAATCTTGCAAAATAATTACTGCACTGACTTTATCCACGTTCCCTTTTTCTCGTCGGCTTTTCTTACTCATGCCGCTCGCAATCATGCTTTGCATCGCTATTTTTGAGGTAAAGCGTTCATCTATAAGGTTTACTGGAATTTCGGGAAAGGTTGATTTGAGTTTTTCCACAAACTTTTCAATCAGTTTTGTACCGTCAGTTGATTCACCTTTTAAACTTACAGGATAACCGATTACAAAACTTTCTACAGCTTCATTGGAGCAGTAATCTTGAAGGAATTTCAATAATTCATTTGACGGAACAGTAGTTAGTGCCGAGGCAATAATTTTTAACGGGTCGGTGACGGCAATTCCAGTGCGTTTTCCACCATAATCAAGTGCGAGGATTCTTGGCATTAGTTATTTACCACGTTAATCGGTTTGCCTTGTTGATAAGCCTTGAGGTTTTCCACCACAATTTCGAGTAATTTCTTTCGGGCTTCGAAGCTTCCCCATGCAATGTGCGGTGTTATCAAGCAGTTTTTCGCCGCTAACAACGGATTTTCAAGTGAAGGGGGTTCGGTTGATAACACATCGAGTGCGGCTCCGCCAATTATACCGTCATTTAATGCGTTTGCTAAATCGCTTTCGTTCACTAATCCTCCACGTGCGGTGTTGATAAGTACGGCGTTGCTCTTCATTTTTTTTAACGACGCTGCATTTATAAGCTCACTATTATCTGCCGTTAGTGGTAAGTGCAAACTGATGTAATCACTTTTTGATAATAATTCGTCAAGTTCCACCATTCGGCTGTCGGTTTTATTGAGCGTTCTCTTATTTATCAACACGTTCATTCCGAAAGCTTCGGCAATTTGAACCACTTTTTTACCTATTCCACCGTAGCCAACAACTCCGAGTGTTTTTCCACTTATTTCGTTTATAGTTGAATTGAAATAACAGAAATCCGGCGATTTTGTCCACTTATCAGCGTTTGAATGTTCATAAATCTGATTTTGAAGTCGCAAAATCATAGCAAAAACGTGTTGAGCAACCGAGTTTGAACTGTAATCGCTGGCGTTGGTAACAATTATTCCACGCTCTTTGGCTGCTTTTGTATCCACAATATTAAAACCCGTTGCTGTGACGCCAATATATTTCAAATCGGGGAGAGCGTCCATCGTTTCGGCTGAAATAATGCACTTGTTTGTCAACACTATTTCCGCACCTGATGCTCGTTCAATTATTAAATCCGATGATGTTCGGTCGTGAGAAGTATATTCTCCGAGGTTTTTCAACGGCGAAATGTCGATATCGTTTCCAAGCGGAAAAGCATCGAGGTAAACTATTTTCATTTTTAGTATGATTTTTTCAAAACCACGAACTCTAAATCCGTTTTAGGTTCGCCAAAGCGTGGGTCATTCATAGGGAAAGGGCGTTTTTCACCCGTTTGTTGATAACCTCGTCGTTCGTAGTAGGCGATAAGTTCGGTGCGTTTCGAAATTACTGTCATTTCAATTTCCTTAACTCTCGCGTTTTGTGCGTGTTTTTCACTTGAAATAATTAATTCTTTGCCAATTCCTTTGCCTTGCTCAATTGGGGAAACAGTCAACATTCCGAGGTAAATAGAATTTCCTTTGGTTACTAAATTGACACAGCCAATAATTTTACCTGATTCGGTGAATTTCAGAATGACGGAATCGTTCCGTGAAATCAATTCTGTGATTGCTTCTTTGTCAATCCTGATTCCGCCGAGTAAGTCGGCTTCCGTAGTCCAGCCTTTTTTGGAAGATTCGCCCCGATATGCACTATTTATCAACATTTCTAATTCTTCAACATCCTGTAATGTTGCCGTTTCGATTTGTTCAGTAGCTTTAAACATACTTACTTTTTGAGCATTTTCAATAAGCTCGAAAGCTTACTTTTCAGGTCTTTTCGGTCAACAATAAAATCAAGGAATCCGTGTTCAAGCACAAATTCTGCTGTTTGGAAGCCTTCCGGTAAATCTTTACCGATTGTTTCCCGAATAATGCGAGGACCAGCAAAGCCAATCAAAGAACCTGGTTCAGAAATGTTGAAATCTCCCAACATGGCAAAAGAGGCAGTTACGCCGCCAGTTGTCGGATCGGTCAAAAGCGAGATATACGGTAGTTTAGCTTCTTCTAAAAGAGCGAGTTTTGCGGAGGTTTTCGCCATTTGCATTAATGAAAAGCCCGCTTCCATCATTCTTGCTCCGCCTGATTTTGAAATCATTAAGAACGGCGTTTGATGTTTTATGGCGTAATCTATCGCTCTGGCTATCTTCTCTCCTACTACCGAACCCATTGAGCCGCCAATGAATCTAAAGTCCATACAGGCAACGGTAATGGCCGCTCCGTTCATTTTTCCGTGTGCTGTGCGTACAGCATCCTTCAAACCAGTCTTTTCTTCAGTTTGCTTTATCCTGACCTTGTAAGGCTTTGTATCCACAAATTCGAGCGGGTCTGCCGAACTTATGTTTGCATCAAGTTCTTCAAATTGTTGTTTATCAAACAAAATCTGAAAATATTGCTGAGAATTAATACGATCGTGGTAATTACACTCAATACAAGTATAAGCGTTTTGCTTGTGTTCGCGTGTGTGGAAAACTGCTTTGCAATTTGAGCATTTGTGCCAAATACCGTCAGGAACCTCTCTTTTGAGTTCGGTAGGTGTTTGAATGCCTTTATCTTTTCTTGTCCACCAAGCCATAATGATTAAATTAGGTATAATTTTTCTGTTAGGATGGGCAAATATAAATAAAGTCCGCTTAGATATAAGCGGACTTTGATGGAAGTAAGTAAAAATTAGCGTTTCAACTCCTTATCATCTCGAAAATAAACGTGACTGATTGTTCCGTCGGAAAATATAATTTTGGCTTTCCCCTGTTTTTTTCCTTCAACGTATTTCACAAAAAGTCGATCTCCATTTTTGTAATAATAGACGTTTAATTCGCCGTTCATTTCACCGTTTTCAAAATATCCTTCAAAAATATCACCGTTGACAAAATAGTAACGCCCTTTTCCGTTGTATTTGCTATTTACAAATTCGCCTTCAAATTTTTTGTTTCCGTTATTGTAAAACTCGATTCCAACTCCTTCCCTTCTCCCGTCATTCCATCCTCCCGCGTATTTTTCCAAAGTGTAGCGGTTTACCGCAACGCCGTATCCAAATCTACAATCTCCAGTGATGCAGCCCGTTTTTGCGTTGGTTCTATTATCCATAATAACGGTTTTATTCTCTACTTTTTCCAGTTTTGTTGGGGTTGTTTCGGCAACTACATCGGGTTGTTCCTCATAGTCTTGTTTTTGTTGAACAGAAGGATAAAGTGCCTTCGCGTTATCAAAGCCACGTTTTATCGCCCCGAGGCGTTGTCCTTTCGGTGGGTGCGTTCCGCTGTCGTAGTCAGTAGCGAGTCGCTGAATTGCCGATTGTGCTTCTTTCAGCGTTGCTCCCATTTGGTACATTACGAATCCTGAAAATTCGTCGGCTTCAATTTCTTTGGATTGTTCGCTGCCGCCCATTTTCAATGTATGCCCTTGCAAATGATGACCGATTTCGTGGGCTAAAATGCTCATCGCCGACCAATCTGTATTTGTCATTCCGTTGATTTTTTTCATGAAAGCGGCATCGTACACAATTAGTCGTTCTCCGTCACGAACCGCAGCGAAGCAATTGTCGATATTCGGGCATTCCATTACGTAGAAGTTTTGCTTCAAGCCGCTTCTTCTTACGATTTCATTTACCGCCTCAATTGCCTCGGGTCTTGATCTAAAGCCGAGCATTCCGCAAATTGAAGTCTCGTCCAATTTTTTTCCATAATAATTACAACGGAACAGTTCTTCGGTCTGAGATTGAGCGGAAAAAGTCAGTAAAGTGCAGATTGTGAGGGTCAGGAGAGCAGTACGCATAGTAATTTGTTTGTTCTTTAGACAAACGTACTTATGCTTGATATTATTTTGAAGTATTTCTATAAATTTACCTAAATCACTTACAGTGAGTAACTTACGTATTAATTTACAAAGTCACCGCGTAAAAGTCGGTAACGTTTTCTTGCTTCTACTCCGAAAATACTTCCGGGATAATCTGCCAATAGCTTTCGGTAAAGTTTCATTGCTTCGGCTTTGTCAGACTTTACTTCCTCGGTTAAGGTTGCGAGGAGAAAAAGGGCATCATCGGCGAGAATATCCACGCTGTAGTCAGTTATCAACAAATTTAGATCAGCCATTCCTTCTTCGATCTGATTCATTTTTAGTTTGGTCTTCGCCCGAAGTAACAGGATTTCATCCGCTAAATAATGCTTTTTGTATTTTTCGAGCATCACGTTTAATTCCGCCAGAGCTTCTTCGTTTTTGTTTTGGAAAACGAGTAAATCTACTTTCGCAAAATCTTCCATAGCCACGGTTGATGTGTCCATTCCGGTATTATCCTGAATTAGCAGACTCAACTGCATGGCATCGTTCGCGATTTCTCTGGTTGTTGCTTTTTTTAGGATGTCCAACACTTCTTTCGCAAGCTCGAAATCACCTTTGTAGTAATAATTTTTTGCTCCTCGTAGTTTGGCAATTTCACCGAGTTTATCTTCTTTCTGCGACTTTTCGACTTGCAAATACAGCAATGTGGATTCCCACGGTTCATTTTTTAGGATGTAAATATCGCCCATATCGATTTTGCATTCATCTTTGAAGTTTTGGTTTGAACCCGCCCTACTCACGGCGTCTTCCAATATCTTGATGGCTTCGTCGTGTTCGTCTAAATAAAATGCTTTCAATAAGGCGACATTTCTCGCTGCTTCGAGGGTTTTATTTGTATTTCCAACTTCCCGAAACATTTGCTCGTATTCAGCGATGAGGTCTTTTATATCTTTCAGGTCAATTGGGTACGTGGTTTTTACTATTTCTTCCTTTGACTGAATCAACCACCGCCGAGCGTAAGGGTAGTATTCGCCGTTCGGGTATTCTTTCATGACGTACTCATACATCGTAGATGCGGTCTTAAAGTCTCTATTTTGAAAAGCGATACTTGCTATTTCAAAGACTTTTTGTCCTTCAAGTCGTAAACGCCGATCAACCGCCCTGGCTTGTGCAAAAGCTTTGCGGAAGTTTTTACGTTGAATAAAATGCCAGGTCAGCAAATCATTGTAGTAAACTATGTTCGGGTTTTCCTGAATTTTTTGATAAAAAATGGATTCAAGCTGCTCAAATTCCTCTTCTTCCCGAAAATTATCTTGAATGGTTTGTTGTACGTACGCCGTATTTTGATTCATCAAGCCGTAGCTCAGCACTTCTTCGAGCATTTTATATTTTTCGCCATTATAGAGATACGCCCGTGCAAGTTGTATGGCGAACTTTGATTGGCTTTTATCCGCTTGTTTCGCGGTTTCGAGCAATTTTATTAACGTATCGTAATCATTGATTTTGTAATAGTAATCTTGCAATGCGTACACGTTGACATCTATTTGAATTGCCTCGTTCAATAAATCACTTTGTGCTTTTATTATTTTTTCGGGATTTTCATTAGTCAACTTCATCAGCTCGATGTAATCTGCTTTGTAAACAATCATCTCGCTGTTATTCTTGATTTGCTTTTTTATAAATTTTTCTGCCTCATCGTATTTCTTTAGGCGGTACATTGTTGCGATGTATTCTTTGTGGATGTTATTAGCGGCAGATTCATCTTTCGATAAATTTTTAAAAAGGTCATACGATTTTTCGAATTCCCCCTTCTCGAAGTAAGCCCGGGCAAGATCGACTTCTTGAGAGAAAGCACTAATTGATAAAATCAGAAATACTGTAAACAATGCACTCTTAATAGTATTCATAATTTATTATTCTTTTTATTATCTTCCTTTACTAACGCTGTTGATATGTGGAAACACTTAATAATGTTTATTATTTGGTTATGCACGTTTATCAACGTTCAGCTTTTGTTATTTAATTAAGCGATTATTAACACTTAATATACTTACTGTCAGTGTTTAATATTTTATACACATACTGATGGGTTTAGTTAATAACATAAGCAAATTACCTTACCCACAAATCTTATTAACGTTTATCATTTCTTAGTTAGTTTGGGATAACTCCGACTTTTTGCACGTTACCAACATGGCAAACAGTTTATTCACGTTTTTCAAGAAGTCTGCCCATTTAATCCACACGGTTCTAAACGCCGCAGGGCAGGTTATCCACTTGGCTTTCCACACATTTTATATGCAAACAATTAACGTTCCATTATTGATTGGGGATGTTAATATCGCGGAACTCGAAATTGGCTTTCACCTTGATAGACTCTCTGAATAAAATAACTCTTTCGGGTTGTAAACCTTTTGCGAAATTTGCCGTGTCCCAGATACCATTTGAGTTACTATCCACAATTACTCTGATGCTGTACTCGTCTGGTCTTATGTTTTCGAAAAGGAATTTGCCGTCTTTAGAAATTAGCTCCTTTGCAATTTTGTTACTTTGAGTATTCAATAGCTGTATGATGTATTGCCCATATTTTAAACTATCGTCCTTTTGAATTGCTCCGGCAATCAAACCAAGTTCGTTGCTATTTTGCAACGGATTTTTTAGTTTAAAAACAGAGCTACTATCTAACAGTATATTGATGAATGCTCCCTTTTCCGCTTCTATTACAAGGCTTGTTGTTATTGCATTAAGTAGTAAAAGTTCAACTTCCGTTCTGCTGTTATTTTTGAATCTTGTTTTAAACTTTACCGTACCGAGCGTATCGTCTGAAACGGTTAGCTTCGTGGTATCAATCCCAGCCAACGGTATATTGAAAGAGAAAAGTAGGGGTTGATTTGGTGTAATCGGGCTTGAATTTGCGGGCGTTAAAGTTATCCGCAAGGGTTCGGTTGTTTGTTTGCTTCTTTGATCTGCTTCCCGAAAAGTAATTTTGTGCCTAAGCGTATCGCTATTCAATAATGAATCTTGCACAATGAGCGATATTTGTAGGGAATCTATTGGACTGCCTACTTTAAAGAACCTGATTTCATCCTCTATTATAGTGTATGGAATCGAATCATTTTCAAAATTTACTTCTGCTCGAAAGATTGGTTCGTCGAAGGCGAGTGTGTATGTTTTTTCTCGTTGAATATACCTTTTGTATTTCGGGGCGATGGTATCGTAAGGATACAACTCAATCGGGATTCCATTTTTATTTTCATCCAGATTCAACGTATCTCTGACGAATCCGAATAGCTCCTTCTTGTTATCAAACTTTTTATTTCCGTTTTTATCGGTGAATGCTAAAATGCGGTAGGTGTCGCTTTTTAGGTTTTCGAGTTCAAAATTTCCTGATGAATCTGTTTTTGTAAAATAGTCTGGTTTGCGGTTGATGAGTGGTAAGGTATCAGGCGAAGACATCTTATATATAGCAACAGTTGCTCCGAGAAGACCTTCTTTATCAAACAGATTTTTGGCATTTCCCGTAATTTTCAGTGAATCTAATTCTGAACCGGTACTGAAAACGAGCTTGAGGTTATCACTTTTATTCTGTTCATTCAGATCTTTTATTCCCGCCCCAAAACTTAAAGTATAGGTAGTACTGTCAGCAAAGTCTTCTTCAAAGTCTAATTCTACTACTTCTCCCCTATTCTTAATTTTATACCTTCCGCTTGACTCAGGAGTGATAGTTAGTTCTTGTTTGAGAGTTTTAGTATCAACTAATTCGTCGAAGATAAGTGTGAGTTGTTTTCCCCGAAAATTTAATTGTTTGTTGATAGGTGTTGATTCAATTAATTTCGGGGGAGTTACGTCTTTGTCTCCTCCAGTTGGAGGTACAAACTTTGCACAACTTGTTAATAAGATGGTTGAGAGAATTATTACTCCTGTTTTTATAGTGAACATTTTATCTTCCAAGTTTTACTAACAATACTGAAATATCCGACGGTGAAACGCCGCTGATTCTTCCCGCTTGACCAATTGTAGAAGGTTTTATTTTGCTGAGTTTTTGACGTGCCTCAATTGAAATCGACAACAAGCTATGGTAGTCAAAATCAGGATTTATGTTCAGTTCTTCTAAACGATCCATTTTCATTGCAAGCTCGTTTTCCTTCTCAATGTACCGCTCGTACTTTACTTTAATTTCTGCTTGCTCGATTGACTCCGCGGAATAATTATTTTTGAATGCTCTATATTCTTCGCTCATTTCGGCAATTCCGTCCTGAGTAATTTGCGGTCGTTTCAGCAGTTTATATAAAGTAGTCTTTTCGGTAATTTGTGAAGAACCAATTTTATCTAAATAAATATTTGCGTCTTCGGGTTCTATTTTAGTGTTATTGAGTTTAGCGAAAAGCTCCTCTCCTCCCCTAACCTTTTCTTCCACGTTTTTTAAACGCTCATTGGAAGCAAGGCCTAAAGCATGACCTTTCGGTGTTAATCGAACGTCAGCATTATCTTGTCTTAATAATGTTCTGTATTCGGCTCTTGATGTAAACATTCGATAAGGTTCGTCTGTACCTTTATTTACTAAGTCGTCAATCAATACACCTATGTATGCCTCGTTTCTTTTTAAGATAAATTCTTCCCGATTATTAATTTTAAGGAAAGCGTTTATCCCCGCCATTAAACCTTGACTTGCTGCTTCTTCGTAACCCGTTGTGCCGTTTATTTGGCCAGCGAAATAAAGGTTTTCTATTAGCTTAGTTTCGAGCGTTCGCTTTAGTTGCGTTGGTGGAAAGAAATCATATTCAATTGCGTAACCCGGACGAATCATTTTGATATTTTCAAAACCCGGTATTTTGCGTAACGCTTCGTATTGAATATTTTCCGGAAGTGAAGTTGAAAAACCGTTCACGTACATTTCTTTAGTACTAAGGCTTTCGGGTTCTAAAAATATTTGATGCTTATCTTTATCTGCGAAGCGGTTAATTTTATCTTCGACTGACGGGCAATAGCGAGGGCCAAGTCCTTTTATACGACCGCTGAACATTGGAGAATCATCGAAGCCAGTTCTTAGAATATCGTGTACTTCTTCGTTGGTATATGTAATGAAGCAGCTTCGTTGGATTTTTGGTCTCTCAATATTTAGGTAAGAAAACGATTCAGGATTTTCGTCTCCTTTTTGTTCTTCTATTTTAGCGAAGTTAACACTTCGCTCGTCAACACGTGGCGGAGTTCCGGTTTTCATTCTTCCTGATTCAAAGCCTAATTCGGTCAATTGCTCGGTTATTCCGTGCGATGCTTTTTCGCCCGTTCTTCCCCCACCGAATTGTTTTCTTCCTATATGAATAGTACCATTAAGAAAAGTGCCGTTCGTTAAAACTACCGCATCGCTTCTTATCTCTAAGCCCATTGCCGTTCTAACACCAACTGCTTTATTACCTTCAATTATAATAGAGTTCACCATATCTTGCCAGAAGTCGAGATTATCTATATTCTCTAAAGCCATTCGCCATTCTGCCGCAAACTGAACTCTATCGCTTTGACAGCGTGGGCTCCACATAGCAGGTCCTTTAGATTTATTGAGCATTCTGAATTGGATGGTCGTCTTATCTGATATTATTCCTGATAACCCGCCCAAGGCGTCAATCTCTCTTACTATCTGCCCTTTTGCTACTCCGCCCATTGCGGGGTTGCACGACATTTGAGCGATTGTCTGTAAGTTCATGGTAATGAGCAAAACCTTTCCGCCCATATTTGCTGCTGCTGCTGCTGCTTCGCATCCGGCGTGACCGCCACCAACAACTATTAAATTATATTTTTGAAACATCTATTTTTAAATTAAATGTTTCACGTGAAACTGTTACCGACTCGTAATTTTGCGGCTGATGTTTCACGTGAAACATCACGATTTGTTTTATTTTAAGAACGGGATAAAATCGTATTGAAGTCAGGGTTTTACTCAGCCCTACTATTGAATTTTCTTTAAATAAGAATCAGTCTTCGATTTATAAAACGGAGTAAAAGTTGGAGGTGTAAAACGAAGTAATTCTTTTTGTGCTGACTTCTGCTTGATAAACTCCTCAATTTCTTTTGGTGGCGTATCGTTAGAAATTCTACCAGTATTAGATTTACGTTTCGGATCGAGTTCCTGCTCTTTGATTGCTTTTTCAGCTTCAAGTAATCGAGTTTCAATTTCTTTCTGTCTTTTTATCAACGTAGGAGTGATTCGTTTGTTTACAATATCTTTCTCAGACTCGTCCATTTCTTTTTGAAGCTCGCTTAGTTGCTTGC
>JANQUM010000050.1 GCA_030731175.1 Spirosomataceae bacterium | reverse complement strand
GCATCAGGTAACCTTTTTCGTAGAGATTTGCGGGCAGCGTTTTGTATTTTCCGAGCGAAATTATCTGATTAATACTCGTTCGTTGAATTGCCTTAATCATTTCTTTCGTGACCGGTATCACTTTAGAAGCCGAATCTGACGTGCCAGAACTTAACGCAAAATGTTCGGTTACGCCAGGCCAGCATACGTCCGCTTCACCGCTTTTTGATTTATGCCACCATTCTTCGTACATTTTTTTATAGTCGTGAATTGGCACTTTCGACTTAAACTCTTCGTAAAATTCTTTACCGTCCTCAAATATGCTTGCGTTTAAGATGCTATCGAAGTCATATTTTTCGCCAAATTGAGTATTTCGGGCTTTGTTTATAAGTTTTGTCAGAGTTTTCTTTTGAGCTTTGAAAGGCACAACCGGAATCGAATCCTGAATGCTACTCGTTAATTTAATGCCACTTTTCAAAAAAGTACCTAATACTGCCATGCGGGTGATTTATCGTTTACTGAGTCTAAAGAGCTTAATTTACGAAAATAATTGCTTACTTACTGAAAAACTGTTCTCCTAATTTCTCTAATGATTGGTAATCAGTGCGGTCATAATGCACCGGAACAACCGCTACGTAATTGTTTTCCAAAGCCCAGATATCGTTATCGGTTGCTTCTGGTTCACGGTTTACAAATTCTCCGCC
Organism: Spirosomataceae bacterium; assembly: GCA_030731175.1. GTDB lineage: Bacteria > Bacteroidota > Bacteroidia > Cytophagales > Spirosomataceae > JANQUM01. The sequence continues at coordinate 1,473 of JANQUM010000050.1, read as the reverse complement.
CATCCAAAAGTAAGGTCTTCCGCTGGGTGAAACCCGCTCGTCAAATTCCTCGTTCCAATACCCGTTTGTTTGACGCACCACTTTTATTCCTTTGATTTCTTCGTCAGAAATTTTCGGAAAATTGACGTTCAACGCCATGTGTTTTGGTAAACCATCGTTCAACACTTTCGAGATGATAGTTGCGGCGTAAGATCGGGTGTGCGAGAAATCAATGTCGTAGCCAAATTGATCCAAAGAAAAACCAATTGCCGGAATACCTTCAATTGCAGCTTCAACCGCCGCAGACATCGTTCCTGAGTAAATAACCGATAATGAAGCGTTATTTCCATGATTAATGCCGCTCAACACCAAGTCGATTTTTTTACCTTTTAGGAAATGGTGCTTCGCTAACTTTACGCAATCTGCGGGTGTTCCGGAGCATTCGTAAGACGCAATTCCCTCAAAAATATGAGATTTTTTTACGTGCAGCGTTTTATCAACGGTGATGGCGTGCCCCATTCCCGATTGCGGGCTGTCAGGTGCAACTACAAAAACTTCGCCGAGTTGCGATGCGATATTCACTAATTCCCGGATTCCTTTTGAGGTAATTCCGTCGTCGTTTGTTACAAGTATTAAGGGTTTTGACATATTATTTTTCTTCGAGACCGAGGTCTTCAATTATGTGGAGTTTTTTTGTATTTTTTCTGGTTTTGAACGCAAGTTCTGCATTGTAACCGTTTGTATCTTTGGCGTAATAGCCCGTTCCGTCGTACGATCTTTTTTTCGGGTGAGATTTGCATTCGGAAGAGCAAGCCCCTTCGTATTCATCGCCACAAGTTTCGCATATTACGAGATGCTCGTTACAATCAGGGTTCGCACAATTAACCATGCGTTCTGAAGGTTTTTTGCAGACGTAGCATTTTGAAATAATAGAAGGGTTTACTGAATTTACATCGGCAGTCAAACGATTGTCGAAAACGTAGCATTTCCCTTCAAAATCTTCGCCGCCAGCTTCAATTCCATATTTTATGATGCCACCGTGAAGTTGGTAAACGTTTGTAAAACCTCGCTCAATTAAATAAGCAGATGCTTTTTCGCATTTAATGCCTCCAGTACAATATGTTACGACTTTCTTATCTTTGAGGTGCTCGATTTCGTTCATATGATCTGGCAAATCACGGAGGTTTTCCATATCAAACGTCACGGCGTTTTTAAATTTTCCAACGCTGTGTTCGTAATTTGAACGCATGTCTATTAACACCACATCGGGGTCGTTTAGCATCGTTTTCAGTTCAATTGGTTCTAAATGCTTGCCCGTTTTAAGTAACGGGTTTACGCCCAATTCTGAATGCACGATTTCTTTTTTAACCCGAACGTAAAGTTTTTTGAAGGCGTGTTCCGAAACAGTCTCGATTTTGAAATCAATTTGGGCAAACCGTTCGTCGTTATGCAGCCAATTCATGTACTTATCGCAATTTTCTGCTGTTCCAGAAA
>JANQUM010000049.1 GCA_030731175.1 Spirosomataceae bacterium | reverse complement strand
AACGCTTGTTGAATTTGTCAACACGTCCTGCCGTATCAAGAAGTACGTTTTTACCAGTATAAAACGGGTGCGAATCCGAGCTAACCTCGACTTTACAAACTGGGTACTCGTTTCCGTCGTCAAAAACAACCGTTTCGGTGGTTTCAACGCATGAACGGGATAAAAATTTAAAATCTGATGTTATATCCCAGAATACAACCTGGCGATAATCTGGATGAATTTCCTGCTTCATAATATTATTAGTGTGTTCTTTCGATTCTTCAATTGGGCTGCAAATTTAGTAACTTATTTATTAACAGCCAAATGACGAAATAACATTTTCACGGAATGATTCTTTCCGCAAGTTGTTTTAAACATAAATAAACGTAATTAATATGACATTTAATATAGATAAAGTGCCTGCTCAAGCTGGTAAAGTGGCAATTGTAACCGGAGCTAATAATGGGCTTGGGTTTGAAACTACCATGGCACTTGCCAAAAAAGAAATTGAAGTGGTCATGGCTTGCCGCAACCTTGACAAAGCGGAAGAAGCAAAAGCTAAAATCATGAAAGTTAACCGAAAGGCAAAACTGCACGTGATGGAATTAGACTTGAGCGAACTGGATTCGGTTCGGGAGTTTGCCGGAGCATTTACAAAAAAATACAATCGGCTCGATTTTCTGATAAACAACGCCGGAATCATGATGCCGCCGTTTAGCTTGACCGAAGACGGTTTTGAAAGCCAATTTGCTACAAATTACTTGGGTCATTTTTTATTGACGAAGTTGCTATTCTCAACAATCAAAAATACGCCCGAAGCCCGAATTGTTTCTCTGAGTAGTCTTGCTCACAAGTGGAAGGATATTCAATTCGATGACATAAATTTTAAGAAATCATACAGCAAACGTGACGCCTACGGGCAAAGTAAATTTGCCTGCTTGATGTTCGCAATTGAGTTTGACAAGCGGCTAAAAGAGGCAAATATTAACGCCAAATCTTTAGCGGCTCATCCCGGTGTTTCGGCAACGAACCTGTTCAATAATATGCCCAAGCCAGTTGCGTGGTTTACTTCAATTTTCGGTTCGTTTTTTGTGCAACCCGCCAAAGATGGTGCTTTGCCGTCGTTATACGCCGCTTTGGGTAGTGATTTAGCAGGTGGCGAATACACTGGGCCAGAAGGCAAAGGCGAAATGAAAGGTGACGCAACCATTGTAAAACCCCGCCGTGCTGCAAAAAACGAAGTAATGGCAGATCGGCTATGGTCGGTTTCTGAGGAAATGATTGGGGAGGATTTTGTGGTGCAATAATCATTTTTTGGCTTTTTGAAACCACAGCTTTTTCCTGCGGAATAGAATTTTAAGTAGTGACTGTAAATTTAATTCACACTAAAAATAACATTAGTCATGGGAGAAGTAAAGCCATTAATAAAGAAAGACGCAGTAGCGAAAATGCAAGATATGCTTGGTGGTGGCAACATTTTAATGTTTGCCAGTAACTTAGGAAACCATCCTTTTGAAGTATCGCCAATGTCAACGCAGGAAGTTGACGAAGACGGAATCGTTTGGTTTTTCAGCGTAAAAGGTAGCGACCGCAATAAATACGTACAGCAAGATTCACGGACGCAATTAATTTACAGTAATAGCTCTGATAGCGACTATATGAGCGTTTACGGTGATACAGAAATTGTGCACGACCAAGAAAAAGTAAAAGAACTCTGGACGCCCTTCGCAAAAGTGTGGTTTCAGGGAGGTCCTGAAGATCCGAATTTGAGCCTGATGAAGTTCACGCCGAAAGAAGGATTTTACTGGGATACCAAAAACGGCAAAATGGTTTCATTCGCTAAGATGATTGCATCATTGGCAACCGGCGAAACTATGGACGACGGCGTAGAAGGTACGTTGAAGCCGTGATTTTATATCAAGCAATTCTATTGAAAGGCCGCTTTAGGGAAATCTGGAGCGGCTTTTTTATGAAGAGAATCTTTTATTCTGTACGATTATTCCCAAGTTCCAATGGCGTATGCTTCACCAGTTTCAAAGTTTTCAACCCTGAAGTCTTCACCACAATCACTGCAATGAAAATAGATTACGTTTTCGTAATTATAATGGTTGTCTTTTTGAACGACAATTTCTTCCCAAGCTTCTTTATCGCAATTGCAGAGTTTGTATTTTATCATTTT
>JANQUM010000048.1 GCA_030731175.1 Spirosomataceae bacterium | reverse complement strand
GTGTGTGGATATTTATTTGAAAAATGGCGTTTCTCAAACGTGTGTTGGCTCGTCAAGTCCAATCAAAAAAGTAACGGTTTTGACCACCTCAGACCTCACCATTCCGAGTGGTATTAAAAGTGCCAATGCCATTTGTCAGGGAACGTCAGAGCCGCTAACTTTTACCCTTAGCGGCGACGCAATTGCACCGTTAACGTACGTCTGGACGCGAAATAATTCGTCGGTCAGTACAAGTTCTACTTATAATGCTACAGTGGCGGGAACTTATCAGATCACTGCGAAAGACAAACGCGGTTGCTCTGCTCAATCGGCGGCGAAAGAGTTGAAATTACTCGGGAATGAAACCCCCGCTGTAACCGCAAGTATTACCGAAATTTGTCGGGACGGTGGCGTTCAGCCCATTTTAAGTGCCACGGGCTGCTCTTCTAATACCTATTCGTGGAGTAATGCGTCAGCGACGCCAAGCATTACTGTTTCCCCAACAATAGATACAAATTATGATGTGCGATGCAGTGATAAGTTTGTAGGGGCAGATAATTCCGAAAAAACGTGTCTGAGTACGACTCCCTTCCGGCAAACAATCACGGTACGGCAGCAATCAAATATCGTATTTTTTGACCTGTTCACTCCGATTGTTTTCTGCAAAAATGACGCACAAGTACTAGTCTCCACTGACGTCCGTAATTTCGTTCCTCCCGCAAGCTTGGAATGGTTTAAGGATGGCATATTGATTAGCAAATTGTTAGATATTACCGTTTCTGATCCGGGTAATTATCAAGTGAAAGTTCGTGATGCTCGGGGTTGTACCGCTGAATCTGCCATAAAGAAAGTAGAACGTTCAAATTTGACAGTAAACCTTGCCGGAAATCAACAGTTCTGTGAAGGCACAAATACTGTGCTGCAAGCAACGGCAACCGAAGGTTTAGGTGCTTCCACTTTTGAGTGGCGGTTGGGTAATCAGGTAATTTCTACTGCAACGTCGTTGACGATTGATACGCCAGGAAATTACAGCGTTAAAGCAACGGATAGCAAAGGCTGTCAGGAAACGGTTGAGGTACCGGTTGCATTCTTTCCGAAAATTGTGGCAGGTTTTAACAAAACTGCTACAGTAAAAGGTAACCTCTTATACAACTTCAATCCTGATTTATTAACTGGTGGGAAAAGGCCATTTGACGTAACACTTACCGCAACATCGGCAAGTAATAATCCGATTTCGGTTTCGCAAAATAGCGTTGGGCGGTTTACCGAAAACGGTACGGTCTTCGTAAAAGTAAAAGATGCCAACGGCTGCGAACTTTCGGATAATATTCGGGTAAATTATGTACCGTGTAATGTCGCCGCTACTATTTCGGGCGATACCACTTTTTGCTTCTACAATAAAGTAGTATTACGGGCAAATCAGTCAAGCGGAATTGCCCCGTTTGTTTATTCTTGGACAGTTGCGGATGCCACGATTCAGAATGAAACACAATCGATAATAAATACGGGAATTCAGGGTATTTATCGAGTAAATGTCCGGGATTCGGCAAACTGTACCTTTACTTCACCGGGTTATGCAATCCGGGATCGTGGGCGTGATATTATATCATTTATTCGTGCAAACGGCGATTCTACGGCGTTTGTCCCGTTTACTGTAGAGTTGAACGCCACCACGCAGAGCGGAGTAACTTACCAGTGGTTCAGAAACGATACGCTCATAGTTGACCAAATAACACCCGTTTTTAGAGCCAATCAAACGGGTGTTTATAATGTACGTGCCTCAAGGGATGGCTGTGCGGTAAACTCGAATACTATACAGGTCAGAATTCTGATTCCACTTGCCAGCGAACCCACGCTATTTGTAAATGAAGTTACTGCTTTTCCAAACCCAACAAGCGAAGAGTTTGTTGTGAAAATAACTACCCAAACTCCACTGAAAGCGACATGCGAAATAGTTGATATGCAGGGTAGGGGAGTTTATAGCGAAGCAAAACGAACCGCCGCAATTGACCACGAGTGGAAGGTGAATGCTTCCCAATGGGCGGCTGGAACATACATCTACCGCATCACGACTGCCAACGGAGAGGCATCCGGCAAAATTATTAAACGCTAACATCATCCCTTAAAAAGAGGCTGTCTCAAAAAGGCAGTCTCTTTTTGTTTTTAAGGTGTATAATAA
>JANQUM010000047.1 GCA_030731175.1 Spirosomataceae bacterium | reverse complement strand
CCCATTTCCTCCCCCGCTTTTACCATAAATTCAAATCCGGCTTCGTACTCGTTCGGGATAATTCCGTCAAGGATTGCCTCTCGGATAACGAACTTCAATTCCCCGACCTCTTTTGATGGTTGCAACCCGAAGGTTTCCATAATGACTTCTCCGGTAATAACGGGTTGGAAGTTACGCAGTTTGTCTCGTTCTTCCAACTCAATAAGCAGCTGCTCCACTTTGTCAAAATTACCCAAATAACGCTTTACTCGGTTAGGGTCTTTTGAGGTAATATCCGCTCTACAAAGCATCATTAGGTGTTCTAAGTCGTCTCCGGCATCCACCAATAATCGCCGAAGTGCAGAATCAGTAATCTCGTCTTTTGCCAATGCAATGGGGCGTAAATGCAATTTTACGAGATTTGTAACCGAACGCATTTTAGCATCAAGTGGCAATTTCATTCGTTTGAAAATGCCTTTTACCCAACGAGCTCCGAGGTCTTCATGGCCGTGGAATGTCCAGCCCACTTTAGGAAAGAAACGCTTGGTAGCAGGCTTGGCAATATCGTGCAAAATTGCCGCCCAACGCAACCACAAATCGTCCGAAACCTTCGCGGTGTTATCCAAAACCTGCAACGTGTGATAAAAATTATCTTTGTGCGATTTCCCTTTAACCACTTCTACGCCATAGAGTTTTACCATTTCAGGGAAAATAATTTTCAACAAACCCGTTTGAAAAAGCAGGTTGAAACCGTAGGAAGGAACGGGCGAAAGTATGATTTTATTCAATTCATCGGTAATACGTTCCTGCGAAACAATCTCGATGCGTTTTGCCATTTCAGAAATGGCATCAAAGGTATCTGGGGCAATATCAAAATTGAGTTGCGAAGCAAACCGAATTGCCCGCATCATGCGAAGTGGATCGTCAGAGAAAGTGATGCCCGGCTCGAGCGGCGTACGGATAATTTTGCGTTTGATGTCTTTTACGCCGTCAAACGGGTCAATTAATTCACCGAAAGTTTTGCCATTCAGTGAAATCCCGAGGGCGTTTATTGTGAAATCCCGACGGTTTTGATCGTCTTCAAGCGTGCCGTCTTCTACGATTGGCTTCCGGGATTCGCTGCGGTAAGATTCTTTTCTAGCTCCGACAAATTCGATTTCCATTTCGCCAAAAATCACTTGTGCCGTACCAAAATTCTTGAAAACGTTTACATAAACGTTGTCTCCGAGGCGTTCGGCAAGAGCTTCGGCGAGGGCAATTCCGCTTCCAACGCAAACAATATCAATGTCTTTACTTTCTCGCCCGATAATAATATCACGTACGTAACCGCCAATAACGTAGCATTCTACGCCGAGTTTGTCAGCGGCTTTTGATATTTCTAAAAATACGGGCGATGTAAGCTTATCTGTAAAGTTCAAATTGTTGGGGCTTGATTTTTACAAAATTAATAATTTCTACCGTAGCTACCGCACAAATAAGACCCTTTGGGCTTCCTTTCAAACCGAAGTGAAATTCTAATGTGATTTTAAATATCGAAGTGAAACAAAACTTATGTATAGTCGGTTATGATAGTGATTTTATCTATAATGTTGCTTTTCATTTGCAGCAGAATCAACCCAATACCTAATCATAAAACATTAAAGAACTATGCTACTCAGACAATTAGAATACGTTTTGGCGGTTGAGCACTTCCAAAGCTTTACAAAAGCGGCAGATTATTGCTGCGTAACACAACCTACTCTAAGCCAGCAAATACGCACACTTGAAAGCTACCTGGGCATTGAAGTTTTTGACCGCAGCACTCTGCCAATTGTCCCGACTGATAAAGGGATTCTGATTTTAGAACGTGCCAAAAGCGTGGTAAAGCAAGCTCATGAATTGGAGGACTTTGCGAAAGAAATAGCAAAATCTGCCAAAGACGCCGAGTTGGTTTACTGATTTTCTTCAATCAACTTCTACCACTTCGTTGCTTTCGAGATAGACCAATTGTGTCCTGACTTGAGCGTAACCCATTTGGCGGTACAATTTCCCGTACCGCCTTATTTGCTGCTGATGGGATTCTCTCTGAACTCCGGTTTTGAAGTCAAGAACGTACACGGTATCGTTGGCAAAAACTACGCGGTCCGGGCGAAGTACGTCTTGCCCCCGCACTAAAATATCCTTCTCATTTATTACTTTTA
>JANQUM010000046.1:5120-11269 GCA_030731175.1 Spirosomataceae bacterium | reverse complement strand
GTTTACGAGTCTATGCCAAAATGCAATAAATTAATATTATACTCTAAAATGTGTGGGGGAATCAATTTCCATTCCCGTTTTCTTCTTCCTCGCTTTTCGCTTTCTTCTTAAAGTAACGACGGAACAAAATATTCGATTGTAGAGCTTTCATGTTTTCGTCTAATTTTTCACTGCTGCTTTCAAGGTTATTCACCATAGATTTAAAATTATTTGCCGTGTTCCGATCATGAAGTAATACCCCAACCGTTGACTCTCGGTCATCTAAAAGGTTATTAGTTGTTTTCTTCAAATCCATAACCATCAAGTTGGCGTTAGTGGAGGTTTCCTTAAGTTTCGTGGCGGTCTGCTGAAGTTCGGCAAACGTGTTCACCATATTCGGGACGATGGTCTGATTCGTCACCAAATCGTTTGCCAAATTTCCCGGTTTATTAAGTTTTGCGGTGAACGTATTCAACGAATTCGTAATGGTTTGGGCTTGCTTGGATGCGGTTTCTAAACCAGCCATGGTAGTTATCAAACTTGCGTACAATTTTTCATCTTTCAATAACTTCCCTACTGAGCCTTCACCTGCTGAGATTGACCTGACTACGTCTTTCAAATCAGTAGTGATTGCTAAGATATTTTTATTATTTTCCTGCAATGTTTTAATTATATCTTGCTGACTGTCAGCCTTATCAACTTCAAACATAAAACCATCTGTTACTACGGGTGCAGTGGAAGTTCCGCCGGCAACTTCGATAATTTTATTGCCGATAAGCCCATCCGAACTGATTTTAACTTTGGCATCTTGTCGGATAAATTGTTGCGATTTCTCTTCGATGGTGAAATCAACTTCAACTTGTGAATTGGGTAAAAAGCTGATGCTTTTCACCGTGCCAACTTTCACGCCAGAAAACCAAACGTTATTCCCTTTTTGCAAGCCATCCACGTTTTCAAAAACGGCTTTCGCCTCAATTTTCTTAACGAAACTTTTCCGCATGCTACCAATGGTCAGAATGCCGATGATAAAAATCGCCAAACCGAGAAATATAAATATGCCGACTTTTACGGTTTGTTTATTTGAAGAATTCATGTGTTATGTAGTGATTTATTGTATGAAATTATATTCGTAAAATTCCTGAATCCGCTCTTCTTGCGTAGCAAATAATTGCTCAAAAGTCATGGCTTCCGTAAACTTGCCATCAAGCAGCATCGCTACGCGGTCGCCCGTATCTTTTGCACAGGTGAGGTCGTGGGTAATGATGATAGAACTCGTATTGTATTCGTCTTTGACGTCGTTCATCAGTTGGTTAATTTCGTTGCAAGTTATGGGGTCAAGCCCCGCCGTTGGTTCATCATAAAGCATGATTTTCGGGTTCATAATCAGTGTTCGGGCAATGCCAATTCGCTTGCGTTGTCCACCCGAAAGCTCCGACGGCATTTGATGAATGGTCTGTATTAGCCCCACTGATTCAAGCACTTTTTCAACCGAATTATTGATTTCCTGACGGGAAAGGTTTTTGATGTTCCGAATCAGCGGAAATTCAAGATTTTCCCGAACGGTCATGCTATCGTACAGTGCACTATTCTGAAAAGAAAAACCGATGTCGAGCCGAAGTTCGCTGAGTTGTTTACGGTTCAAATCCGGTACGGAACGCCCCAAAACATTCACGATACCTCGATCGGGCATTAGCAGACCAGAGATAATTTTTATCAAAACGGATTTCCCCGTTCCCGAACGACCGAGAACAACTACGTTTTCTCCAGAAAACAATTCGAGATTTACGCCTTTTAGTATGTGTAAATCGCCAAACGATTTGTAAACGTCTTTGATCTGAATTACCCGTTCTTTCGTGTTTTTTTCCTGCATTTTATCTGAACCAATTGGTAATCTGAACTATGAAAACTTCTTCGAGAAATATCAAAAACATGGACGTTACAACCGCCGTATTTGCGGCTTTACCAACGCCCTGCGTGCCGTTAGTGGCGTTATAGCCTTGATACGCTCCTACCATACCAATGGTAAAACCATAAAAGATGGCTTTCACTAATGCCGAATTAATATCTAAAAAGGTGATTTGCTCAAAGGCGTCTTCAAAGAAGGCGATGAGGTTGGTGTTTTCGTTGAGCGACACGTCTAAAAACGAACCCATCAAAGCTACAAAAGCACAATAAAAAGAGAGAATTGGAATGGTAATGGTGGTGGCAATTATGCGGGTAACAACCAAAAAGCTGAACGGGTTTACCGCCGAAACTTCCATGGCGTCAATTTGCTCGGTAACTCGCATCGAGCCAAGTTCCGCCCCGATGCTCGAACCCACTTTTCCGGCACTTATTAATGAAGTAATGAGCGGTGCCAACGCACGCACAATGGCAATTGCCACCAACGAGGGCAACCAAGATTCTGCCCCGAAATCTAAAAGCGAGGGTCTTGATTGCTTGGTAAATACCATACCGGTGATAAAGCCCGTCATTGAAATTAACAGGAGCGATTGTAAACCGATGCGGTAACATTGTCTCACGATTTCCTTAAACTCAAAAGGATTAGAAAACAATTCACGAAAAAAGCGGATGAAAAAGTCAAAGCCGTTCTTTAAACCTATAAACAATCCGTCTATTCGCTTTGAAATTACATAAGGGCGTTCGTTTTGTTGCATTCGGCAAATTTAATCTTAAATAATGAGCAATTGGCAGATTATAGCGTTGGCAAATAGCATTCCAACATTTATTGGGGAATAAATTCTACACTTATTTAGTACTATCAACCCTTAGTAAAAAAGATGCCAAACTAACTTTTTAGTTATTTTTTGTTAATTTAGTTAAACGCTTGCAACTATTTCGCAGGAAAAAGCAACCTTAGTATGAACATATCATCACTGAAAAAATTTATTGCATGAAAAGATTATTTACTCTCGTTGCATTTTGTCTTTTTTCAATTTTTTCTTTCGGGCAATCTGCCAACGTAACCATTAAGGGTACGGTGGTTGATACCGTTGGAGCCCCGCTCCCGTTTTCGTCGGTGTTGCTGTTAATTCCGCAAGATTCTACTTTAGTTACTTACGCTTTAGCTGATGATAAGGGTAATTTCACGTTTAAAAATGTGCAACGTCAGCCGTATTTACTAAAGGCAACCTTCGTCAGTTATTTACCTTACCAAGAATTAATAACGCCAACGGAAGAAGCTACGCTGAACGTAGGAAACGTTGCTTTAAAACCGTTAATACGGGAATTATACGAAGTAGTAATTCGCACAGCAAAAGCACCAATCAGCATAAAAGGCGACACCATAGAATACGACGCAAGCAAATTCAAAGTGCCGCCCGGATCAACCGTGGAAGACTTATTGAGAAAACTACCTGGCGTGGAAGTCTTGCAAGACGGAACCATTAACGCCCAAGGCGAAGCCGTACGTCAAGTAACCGTTGACGGGAAACGGTTCTTTGGCGGTGACCCCAAAATGGCAACCAAAAACCTCGGAGCAGATGCCGTGAAAAAAGTGCAGATTTACAACGGAAAGTCTGAACAAGCCAAACTAACGGGAATTGACGACGGAAAGCGGGAAAAATCAATGAACCTCGAACTGAAAGAAGAAGCGAAAAAAGGTGGTTTCGGAAAAGTAACCGCCGGCGTTGGAACAAACGAACGGGCAATGCTGACCGGGAATTACAATAAATTTGACGCAAAAAATCAATTTTCAATTGTTGGTTTTGGAAACAACGTAAACCAAACCGGAATGTCGTTTGACGATTACCAAGATTTTAGAGGAAGCAACGCTTTTCAAGGAAATGACGATGCTGACTTTGGCTTTGGCGGTGGTTCGGGGATGCGGTATTTCTCTTTCGGTGGCGATGACGATGATAGTTTCTCGATTCCTATTGGCGGCGAACCCGGTGATGGTTTTTCAAACAACGCGGCAGGCGGCGTAAACTACAATTACAACCACAAAAAAACTGAACTTAGCAGCAGCTACTTTTATAACCAAACTCGGCAGACCTTAGATGCAGTGCAATTTCGTGAAAACTTCCTGAACAATGATCAGTCGTTTATCAACAACACCCGCAGTAGTCAAATCAATTTCAGCGGTAACCACCGGGCGTCACTTCGGGCATCCAAAGAATTGGATTCTTTGAATACAATTACCGTCATTACAAACGGTAGGTTAAGTAATCGTGATGCGAATTTGAATAGTTTTCAGGAATTTGTACGGCAAGGCCAGACCAATAACCGCACAACCATTGATAACTCTTCCAATCGTTTGTCTTACGCCTTCATCGGAACCGGGATTTACCGAAAGAAATTCGATAAAAAGAAGCGGAATTTTGCTGTCAGCGGCACGTATAACGTAAGCAATGCCGACAACGAAGCGAGGCAAAACTCAGTAAACGAATTTCTTCAAACAACGGATTTCAACGGTTTTGTGCAGGCGATTAACCAATTGAACACTACCAATAACAAAACCAATGAACTCAAATCGAGCCTCTTATTCATCGAGCCCCTCGGCGATAAATTTTATTGGGAAACGTTCTATAATTTCAGCTTACGCAATGACGAAGTTGACCGCAGTGTTTTTGATAGATTAGACGCCGGAGACACAAGAAACGACGACCTCAGCCGCTTTTTTACAAACGAAATTCTGTACAATCGGGTCGGGTCGGGCATTCGGTACAGCCACAAAGGGCTGAATTTATCCGCTGGAGTTGCCGCCCAACAATTCGACATTGCAGGAGACGTTTCTGTAACAAACGGCAGCCCCATAATTGCCACAATTGATAAGCGTTACCAATCCATTGTGCCGAATGCGGGCGTCAGCTACAGCATGAAAAATAACCGCTACCTATATATTGATTATTCGGGAAATGTAACCGCCCCGCGAGTTAATGACCTACAACCTGTAATAGATAACAGCAACCCGTTATTTATTACCGAAGGAAATCCCGACCTAAAACCAGAAACCCGCCACCAAATAAACGGCAGTTTCAATCAGTTTAATCCAGCGAATTTCACCAACGTATTTTTCAACATAAATTACTCATACAACGTAAATCAAGTAATTTATAATCAAACCGTTGACCCCGTAGAATTAATAACCACCACCAAACCGATCAATATCACGGGCGGCGAAAATATTGGTTCGTACCTCAGTTTCGGCTTTCCACTAAAGAAAACGAAGGCAACCCTTAATCTAAACGGAAACGTTAATTATGGTAAGTATTTGAGTTTTATCAACGACGTGCTGAATACTACAAATACCGATAATTACAACTTCGGGGCGAGGTTAAGCCTAACTCCGGTAGATTGGTTTACATTCTACCTCAGCACCAACTGGGGAGTTGGAAACACAGAATACTCAATAAATACCGCTCAAAATCAGCAAATTCTGAACTCAACGTATTCGGGAGAAATGAACATTCAGTTACCAAAGGGTCTTTACTTTTCAACGAACTTGAATTACCAAACCTACAAAAATGAACGCTTTGGTTTTGACCAAAAACTACCTATTTGGGGTGCGGCGATTTGGAAGCAACTCGGCGAAAAACAACGCTCAGAGCTTAGACTTTCGGCTTACGATATCCTGAACAAAAACGAGGGCATTTCGCAGAATGCTTCGCAGAACTTCGTTTCTACAAGACAAGTAGAAACGCTTGCTCAGTATTTCATGCTAAGTTATACTTATAATATGCGAGGCATAGAAAGCAATATCAGAAAACGGTGGTTTTAATGATTGATTCAGATTTTGACAGCAACACTTTTAAACGTAGCAACTACTTTTCAATGAAAAACATACTTCGCTTATTTACACTCATCACGCTACTTGCACTTCCTGTAAAAGGCTTTTCTCAAGCCACCGAAGGCAAAATCATGTATAAATACACCATTTATTGGAACAAGATTTACGCCAATCTCGAGTTTCTAAGCAAAGCCGAACGAGACCGCGAAATTTTGACTTGGGGAAACGAAGACGGCTATTCCACTAAAATGTCGCTTTTCTTCACACCAAAAGAAAGTCTTTACACTTACGCCACCGAAAAAGAAAACGACCAGTCATATTCGTGGCGGAAAGATGATTATTTGATTTACCGTAATTTTGAAGAAAACCGAATCAAAGAATTGCAGGAAATGCTCGGAAAAACGTACCTGCTCGAAGACGATTTAAAACCGTACAAATGGCG
>JANQUM010000046.1:2821-5020 GCA_030731175.1 Spirosomataceae bacterium | reverse complement strand
CCGAAGAAGCTAAAAGGCAAAGAAATTAACCTTGATACTTACCAATCATTACTCCAAGAACACATTCAAACAAGCAAAGTAGCTCAGAGAAATCCTTATTGGGCGATGCGATTTTGAGAAAATATCCATTGAAAAGCCCTTTTGGTACAATTTTTATTTCACTATGTAAGAAGTTGTAAATCAATTTTATAACTTTGCACTCCAAAAAATCTTAGTGTTATAAAACATGGCAAAGAAAAGTACATCGACAAACGATAACTCTGGTATAGAAATCATTGAAAGTGCCGAGGCACTTAAGCAAGAAATTAATAAAGCAGAAGGTTTTTTAAAGAAAAATCAGAAACTGTTGGTAATTATCGCCGCTGCGATAATCGGCGTAGTGGTTGGCTATTTCGGTTATAATTACTGGATGGACACGCAAAACCAAGAAGCACAAGTTGCGATGGTGGATGCTACGTTCGCCTACGAAGCAGATTCTCTCAGCCAAGCTCTAAACGGCGTTGGTGGTGGAGACGGAATGCTCACCGTTGCTGATGACTTTGGCTCAACAAAAGCTGGAAACCTCGCCCATTTTTACGCAGGAACAGCATTAATGAAGCAAGGTAAATTTGACGAGGCAATTGAGCATCTTGAAGATTTTTCTTCAAAAGATTTAGTTTTGCAAGGCAAAGCCTACGCTTTAATTGGCGATGCTTACATGGAAAAAGGCAACGCTTCAGAAGCAGCTGGTTTTTACAAAAAAGCAGCTGGATATCAGTCAAATAAGTTTTTGACACCGGGCTATTTGATGAAATTAGCTTTAGCTCAAGAAACAGCTAAAGATAATGCTGCAGCAATCAAAACTTACGATGCCTTGATTCAGGATTATCCGGCAGCAACGGAAACCATCAATGCCAAAAAATACAAAGCGATGCTGGAAGCAATGTCTGCTAAGTAATATTTCGCTGGAAATAATAATAAAAAAAGTCGTTCAGCAGTGAACGGCTTTTTTTGTTTCCGAAGTGAATGTACTTTTAATTCTCAAAGGCTTCTCTTTAACTTTTACTCACAAACCCTGAACCACCCATGTCATCTGCCCACAAAAATCTCAGCGTTTATAACACAAAAGATATTCCCGACGTATCAGAAAAACGGTTTGCGTTAATCGTAGCCGAATGGAACGAAGAGGTAACCGAAGCTCTTGCTCAAGGAGCTTTTGATACATTAGTTAAGCACGGAGTGAAAGAAGAAAATATACTTAAAACCTACGTTCCTGGAAGTTATGAGTTAAGCTTTGCTTCGCAAGTTTTTGCACAACGTGAGGATATTGACGCCGTTATTGCAATTGGTTGCGTAATTCAAGGCGAAACCAAACACAACGATTATATAAACCACGCCGTTGCTCAAGGTTTAACAACCGTAAGTTTGAAGTACAACAAGCCAGTTATTTTTGGGGTGCTCACGCCAAATACACAACAGCAAGCTCTTGACCGAGCGGGCGGAATTCACGGAAATAAAGGCGACGAAGCCGCAATTACGGCAATCAAAATGCTGCGTTGGAGTTGAGTCCAGTTCATATTGGAGAAATTAGATTATCCGCAGGACTCTGCGATGAGGTTTGAGAAACGCAAAACGCTGATATGACATTTTTCCTTAACATTTACAAAATATCCGTACTCGTGCGTATTCTCCAATCTCATATCTCGATTCTCCAATCTAAAAAAATCACGCAAACTGCTTGACTACATTTTTGATGTGATCGGCATCATAAGATAGCGTTTGCCAGTTTTCGAGGCGGTTATTCATCACCGAAAAAAACAACGGAGGAACTAATGACATCAATATCATTACCGGATAGCCAAAGGGCAATTGCGGACTTTCATCAAAGTGCCTTAAAACCTGATACGGACGGGAAGCAAACGCGTGGTGATCAGAATGACGTTGTAAGTGAAACAACAGTAAATTACTGTAAAAATGATTGGCATTCCACGAATGCAACGGATTTACCCGCTCGTAGCGACCGGGTGAAATTTCCCGCCGTACAATGCCGTAATGCTCAATGTAATTCACGCATTCCAAAGACAAAATTGCGATAATTGCCTGAGCAAAAAACGCAATCAGGACAATCCACTGCGGTGTTTTTGTCAAAAAACTAAAAACTGCAAATAATATTCCAGCCAAAACAAACGGAGCTATTGAACCCCAAATCATTTCGTTTTT
>JANQUM010000046.1:0-2721 GCA_030731175.1 Spirosomataceae bacterium | reverse complement strand
GAAACATTTATAATGGTGGAAGCGTAAACGCCCAAACTGGCAATCAGACCAATTTGCTGCCACAAAAACAAGTTGTCAAACGTTAACACGTAACAAACCCAACCAATAAGGCTGTACTGAATCCAGATGTGGGAATAGACCAAAACGTCAAAATACCAATCGTCTATTATTTCCTGAAACGCCTCTTTCTGAATATTATGAGCATCTTTACCGATTAATTCATCCACGAGCGGAATAAAAACGTAGGCGTAAAAAACTGCCGCAAACGTCCAGGAAGCTCCACCAACATAATAACTCAGTACAATTACAAAGGGTAGTGAGTACGCACCCAAAAAACCCACTTTTTTAAGTATCGACATGTTTATTTTTTTGAAGTGCAGAAAAAGCACGAACGCTTTCTTATTCGAATTTACAAATTAAACCCTATTTTTGCTTGAAATAATACTTTTTTAAAGGGATGGAAGAATTTCAGCTATACGCCAAATTAGGCTTTGACCACATCACAGACCTAAACGGCTACGACCACATTCTGTTTATTGTTGCCCTATGTGCAATTTACCAGTTCTCTGAATGGAAAAAATTGCTGATTTTGGTGACGGCATTTACGCTCGGACATTCGCTTACATTGGCTTTGGCAGTCTTAAATATTATTGAAGTTCCTAGCGAATTGATAGAATTTTTGATTCCAGTTACTATCGTTTTAACCGCAATTTTTAACCTAAGGAAACCGCCTGCAAAAAAACAACGAAGCTTTGGCTCGTTCAGCTATTGGCTCGCAGCAGGTTTTGGGCTAATTCACGGCATGGGTTTTTCTAATTATCTACGAAGCCTTCTTGGAAAAAACAGTGATATAATTACGCAATTATTGGCGTTTAATATCGGGCTTGAGGTTGGTCAGTTAGTTATAGTTGCCCTACTTCTAATAACAACTTTTGTGGTTGTAGATTTCGCAAGAGTAAAGCACAGAATGTGGAGCGTTTGGCTTTCTGGTCTTGCGGCCGGTGCGGCGTTAGTAATTATGAGCGAAAAGTGGTATTTCTGAACGTCGGCTAATTTCGTAACGCAGCTTTTGTCTCGGCAACAACCCATTCGTACTCGGCATTATCCAAACATTTCTTAAAGTAAAAGCTTGCTTTAGATTCGCTTCCCGCTCTTTTCTGAATTCGCCCTAAACCGAGGTGAGCCATTGCGTAATATTCTTGCGTATATCTGCTGTTTGCCGTAGCCGCAATTGCGGCAGCATATTTCTGAGCTGCTAATGCATCGTTTTTCAAGTACATTTCTGCGTAATATCCTTCAAAAAAATCTACCGAAAGTGACGTAATAGCGTCTTTTCTTTTCGCCAAAACTTTGATTTGTTGATTCGCTTGCTCGAATCGGTTGTTAAGCAAAAGAGTTTCAACGTACCTTATTCCAAAAATATGATTTCGTGGATATTTTCTACCTAATCGTTGAGCGTAAACTAACGCTTTCGGGAAATCTGCTTCGTATTTTAAATAAATATTAGTCAAATAAGTGGTTGCTTCAATTCGAGAAAAAAGGGCTTCGTTAGTCGCCTTTCTAAGTTGGCTTAGTCCTTGTGATTTATTTCCCGACTGAAAAAATACGATAAACGGCTTTATAACCGGATGAGTTTCTGGATATTGAATGCGGTAATAGTTGTAAATTCCAGTCGTAAAATTGAACTCCACGTTTTGGTTTACAAACCCGAAGCCATCTTTTAAATAACCGTAGGCATGCCCAGCATCCATAACGGCTTTTGTGTATTCTTTACGGTAATTGTGTGAAAGGGCAATATAACCGTGGGCGGCAAGCAGAAAAAAGGTTGCTTCTGCTTTGTGCTTTGGTTGTTTGGCAAGTTCTTCGGCTTTGCGTTGGCAGGCTTCCAAGTGTTTGATATACTGATTCAGAACGGCAGAATTTTGCTCAATTGGCAAATATTTCCACTGGAGCGTAAACGCTCGTAGTAAGTCTTTTACAGGATGATTTGCGTAAGCGGCGGGCAATTTATTAAAATTACTTTCTGCTGTAGCAAAATCTAAATTGTAAAGTGCATCCAGTCCAGCAATAATTCTCTGTTGCGTTGGTTCATCAGATAGTAATTGAGCCGATGCCACCGAGCTGCTCAATAAATAAATAAGAAGTAATTTTAGAAAAAATCGCATAAGTTTGGGCAAAAAAATAGCCCTCAACGGGAAGGGTTATTTCAATAAAAAAAAGTAATTATTACCGACTATTTACAGTAATGGCAATATTATTTAAAAATTTTGCAAACGCTCAACCGCCATGGTTTATTCAACGGTTGAAATAATATTTAATCAATTTTGTTCTTAAAAAATGCAAACAATAGACGCTCTTTCGCAAGTTGCCGACTTTCACCGAACTTTCCATCATCCAATCTTAAAAAATCCGCAAATTCCTCCACAAGAGCGGGCTGCGTTGAGGGTTTCACTGATTGCCGAAGAATTAAAAGAACTCGAAGAGGCAATAGAAGCCAAAGATATTGTGGAAGTTGCCGATGCACTTTGTGATATTCAATACGTGCTTGCGGGAGCAGTTTTAGAATTTGGACTCGGAGAAAAATTCGTAGAATTATTCAACGAAGTACAACGCTCAAACATGAGCAAAGCCTGCACCACCGAAGAAGAAGCAAAAGCCACCGTAGTTCATTACGAAGCAAAGGGTTTTCCGTGCGAATACGAAAAAGACGGCGATAAATTC
>JANQUM010000045.1 GCA_030731175.1 Spirosomataceae bacterium | reverse complement strand
TAATGTTTACAGGGTCTTTCAGTGAAGCCAAACCCACTAACGTTGCCGGATTATCAACGATAAAATGAGCGTTCTGAAAACCGATGAAACAAATAAAAAGCCCGATTCCTGCAGCTACGGCGTGTCTAATCGGAACTGGAATGGCTTTTACAATGGCTTCCCGAATATTGAAAACGGATAAAACTAAAAACATTACGCCCGCCCAAAAAACCGCTCCGAGTGCTACTTGATACGAAAGTCCCATGTAACTTACTGCAGTGAATGTAAAGAAGGCATTCATGCCCATTCCAGGAGCAATTATGATTGGATTTTTAGCGTAAAGCCCCATCATAATACTACCGAAAGCACTCACCAAAACGGTTGAAGTCACCACCGCCGCAAAGGGCATTCCGGTCTGCGAGAGTATGGCGGGATTAACTATAACGATGTAAGAACACGCCAAAAAAGAGGAAATTCCGGCGATTAGTTCAGCTTTCTTTATCATGTATAACTTTAAATAATTACTTCCTGATAATTCTCACAAATGAAACAAAAAAGATCAATAAAACAGCAACTTATAAGATTAATACCACTAAAGAATCCCTTACTTACTCGAACTTATTCTAATGGTAGAAATCAATTTTACGTAAGAAATAACGGTAGCTTTGTCCATAAATTCAGCAGCTAATTCTATGATTACTACTTCCATATTTGATTTATTTAAGGTCGGGCCGGGGCCTTCGAGCTCGCATACCATTGGCCCGATGAAAGCAACGTATGATTTTTTACAACGAGTAAAAGAACTTCCCGCCGACCAAACAGAATCGGCATCGCAAATTCATATTCACCTTTACGGTTCTTTGAGTTTAACAGGTAAAGGCCACGGAACAGACCGGGCGGTGATTGCGGGGTTACTTGGTTGGCTTCCCGAAAATGTCAATCCGACGATTTTCAATAACTTATTGCAAAATCCGGCAGAAACTTACGACGTAAAAATTCGGGAAAACGCAGTGAAGGTCGCGGCAAACTCGATAAAATTTGACAAGAAGAAATATGACTCGCCGTTTGCCAATACGTTGGTAGTAAGATTGTTGAGTGAAAATGGTGAGTTAATTCACGAAGAAGAATACTACTCGGTCGGTGGTGGGTTTATCCACCGAAAAGGCGAGGAAGAAGTGGATGTTTCAACGATTCAACTTCCGCATCCGTACAAAACAATGAACGAATTGAAAGCTATTTTACAGCAAACAGATTTATCATTAATTGATATTATGCTTGCCAACGAAACGGCGATTTCGAGACTTTCAACAAAAGAAATTTACGCTAAAATCGACAATATTCTTGATTTCATGCACAAAGCCGTAAAACGCGGCTTACGAACAAAAGGGGTGCTGCCTGGCAGAATACAGCTTCGTCGGAAAGCTCCGGTGTTATTTGAAAAAGCTAAGAATCGGGTTGCCACAACGGATAGTTTTATCATCTTTCTAAATGCGTATTGTCTCGCGGCTTCGGAAGAAAATGCCGCCGGAAGCATCGTAGTTACCGCTCCGACTTCGGGAGCTTCGGGTGTGATTCCGGGTGTGACTTATTTACTGAAACAGCATTACCATTACGACCGAAAGAAGTTGCGGGAAGGCATGATAGCCGCCGCAACGATTGGTTTTTTAATCAAGCAAAACGCCAGTATTTCGGGAGCGGAAATGGGCTGCATGGGGGAAATTGGCTCGGCGGCGGCAATGGCAGCGGCGATGCTGATGTACTGCACCGAAAACTCCATTGAGCGAATGGAAGCAGCGGCAGAAATTGCCATCGAACATCACCTCGGCATGACCTGCGACCCGATTGGCGGCTACGTCCAAATTCCGTGCATCGAACGCAACGCTATGGGGGCAATTAAGGCGTATAATGCTTTTTTATTGGCTTCATCAGGAAATTCACAAGATCAAAAAATCTCTTTGGACAGCGTTATAAAAGTAATGCGGGCAACTGGAAAAGACATGTCAAAACGCTACAAAGAAACCTCCAAAGCGGGTTTGGCTTTGAGTATGACGGAGTGTTGACGAAGGGTTTTTAGTTTGAGGTTTGTAGTTTTTAGTTGAGTTTTTCTCAATCTAAAATCTCGCTTCTCCAATCGTCAAACGTTACATTTCCTGCACATTCCCAACGCCTAACTTCTCAAAAAGCGTTTGCC
>JANQUM010000044.1 GCA_030731175.1 Spirosomataceae bacterium | reverse complement strand
CTTCCACGGGCCTCGTTTCGTAGGAGGTATGATCGTAGTCAAGTGCTGTTGTCGGTATTCTGCTTTTACTGTTCCAATTTACGGTAAGATCGGCTTTCCACTTATCAAAAGGAAGTGCGTAACCTACGTTAAAAAGCACCCGTGAAGGGCTTTGGAACATTACAGGAAGCAAAACAGACTCATCAAACGGTTGTCCCATAGTTTGCTTCGTATTTAAGTATCGGTAAGCAACCTTTGCCTCCCACCTATCAGATGGCACCCAGTTATATTCAATTTGAAAAGCATCCGCAAATGCCCGCTCAGATGAATTATAAAAGTATAAATATTCGGGATGTTCTACGTCACCTATTAATTTGTTCGTGAAATCGGTACGGTAAAAATCTAAAATCAACGAAGATTTACCCATTGTTTTAGTCAAACTCAATCCGTAATTCCAGCTTTTTTCGGGTTGAAGTGCATTCGTAAATACTACTTGACGGTTGCTGACTAAATTTCCGTAGTATTCCACCAATCTATTCGGTACTCGAAAGCCACTTCCGGCAGAAGCTCTGAATATCAAATTTTCTGATAAATCATGCTTGAAGTGTATTCTCGGAGTAAATTGGGTTCCGTATAAATTATGAAAATCGGCACGAGCTCCGAGAACTAAAATGGTTTTGTCGAGGAAATTATACGTGTATTCTAAGTAAGCTCCCGGTACAATTTCACGTCTTAATAACGAAATAGAGCCAAATTGTTCGTCGTAATCGTCGTAAACAAAACTTAACCCAGTTTTATAGGTATGCATTGTTGTCCCTATTTTATCTTGATAGATTAAATTTCCGTAGCCGTAATCTTGAGAGGCTTGGTACTGACGTTTACCAAAGAACGAATCTGAATTGTGCTTTGCAGCATTCAGAATAAGGGCAAGACCTCGATAAGGAGCTTCTGGAAATAGAATTGCTGTTTTTGAAAACACCTCCACTCGATTTGTAGCGTTGGTATAACCGTACGAAAGCGGCGTTTCTGTTCTTGAAACGAAGTTAGTTTGTCCACCAGTTCGAGCATCTTTTACGTATTTCACACCAAATTGACTAAAAAGCCGACTACTTTGGTACTTCCATCTGTTCAATATATTTACTTGATTGTATTTGGGGGCATCCAAAAAGTCATCTCCGTTTCGATCAATACTGTTCCTTAAAGTTGAGCCGTGGCTTAATACTCCAAATGACCATTTTTCGTTTATTTTGTGAGCTGCATTTATGTTAATTTCTCCCCTGCCTAACGAGTTTAAATAGGTATTTACGTACAGCTTTTCAGAATTATCGGGTTTCATTAACTCAATATTAATTCCGCCAGTCAGCGATTCGTACCCCGTGAGGACGCTTCCAACTCCCTTAGAAATATCGATTGCCTGAATCCAGGTGCCGGGCACGTAAAGCAACCCAAAGGTTGTTTCCAAGCCTCTAATGGCAGGAAGGCCCTCAAAAGTGGTCTGAACATATTTGCCTGAAAGACCCAAAAAACTGAGTTGTTTTGCTCCGGTTACGGCATCACCTAAACTAACAGAGACGGAAGCATTCGTCTCAAAACTTTCGGAAAGGTTACAGCAAGCTGCTTTTGCGAGGGCTTTCGTAGTAATTGTTTCGGTTTGAATCGGATTGAGGCGGTCTAATAGAATAGATTGACCTTTTACCACAACTTCGTTCAGCGTTTCGGAAGATTCTACCAGCGTTATATTGACAACGTCGGTAAGCGAATTAACAACAATCGAATCGGTGCGAAATCCAATGGCAGAAACGATTAGTTTATCTTCATTTTTTAAGATTGGCAACGAGAATTTGCCTTCAATATCAGTTGCTACACCTTTACTTGGTGCGTTTGCCCAATAAATAGTCGCACCAATAACTGGCTCTTTTGATTTGTCGCTGACACTTCCTTTTAGAAGTTGAGCATTTGCTGCGTTAACGAAAAACGCAAGCGTAAGTAGGAAATAATATTTTTTACACATGACATAACTATTTAATTATCAATGATTTAAAAGATAATAAAAACAGTTATCTCAAATAAGGTAGCTTTGAATAAACGCCAAGAAGAGTTTTCCAGAAACGGGAGGAGGATTAGCAAAAAGGTTAACCGAATGGTCTCGAACTACAACTATTGCTTGAAAAAAGAAATGCTGGAATTCCTGA
>JANQUM010000043.1 GCA_030731175.1 Spirosomataceae bacterium | reverse complement strand
AAGATTTCGTAACGCTGTGCGTCATTTCTACAGCATCAGGGTTTCCCCATTTACCGATAATGTAACCTTTGTGAATAATTAGACCCGTTGGTTCGCCCCTTTCAGAAAACGCCCCAACACCAAAACCAAACGGTTCTTTTCCGAACGAATCCCGCTGCGAAAGTTCCTGATTACGGTCGGCTTTTGCTTCGTTTTCGATGGCAAAACGACTGGCATTTTTCACCACATCGTTAGAAATTCCAAACTCAGACGGAATCCGCATTTGCCATTCTAAATACTTAGGAAAGTATTTCTCTTGGGCTTGGAGGGTGAAAGAAATGAAGGTGATTAAGAGTAAGGATAGATATCGCACGTTATTTTTCGTTAGTTTTTATACAAATATATTGTAAATTTCAGGAACGCCCACCAGCAGCCCCATTTCTGAAACTTTTGTTTTTTATCTATGCTCAACCTTCCCGTTTACATTCCTGCTTTGATGCTTTTGGCAACCGCTATTGCGTTATATTTTTTCTACGAAGCTGTTTCGAATAAAAAAGTAACTTATGCGGTAATTACGTGGATAGTTATTCAAGGAATCATAGCTTCGACGGGGTTTTACACCAAGACCGATACAATTCCACCGCGTTTTGTTTTGGTACTATTGCCGCCAATTGTCACGATTATACTTTTGTTTTCACTACCAAAAGGACGGACGTTTATTAATAACCTTCATAGCAAAAATCTCACTTATCTACACACCTCTCGTATTTTCGTAGAATTAGTAATATGGTGGTTATTTCTAAGCAAACTTGCTCCCGAAGACATTACTTTTGAAGGAAATAATTTTGACATTCTCGCTGGATTAACCGCTCCGTTTATAGCTTATTTTGGCATTCACAAAAAACTGATTAGCAATAAGTTAATCCTTATTTGGAATGTTATCTGTTTAGGATTACTGCTCAATGTGGTGATAACCGGAGTGCTATCTTCGCCACTACCTTTTCAGCAATTTAATTTTGCCCAACCGAACGTCGGAATGTTGTACTTTCCTTACGTTTTTATTCCAGGCGTGGTGGTGCAGTTAGTTCTTTTCAGTCATTTAGTTGAAATTCGACGATTGCTGCGGAATTGAACCTCCGCCGAGATCTGCGGCCGTCAGCGGGGTTAAATATTCATCTGTCCCACTACCCTTTCCACCGCCCGAATTGCCCCTTCCATATAACCACCAAATTGCGGCGAAGTTTCCGTTCCAGCAATGAATAGTTTGCCGTCAAAAAACGATTTTTGAAAAACGGCGTGACCGTTATTTTGATGGGGCTGAATGTACTGACTTGAAGGCTGATTAGTAAATGGTTCGTTCATCCAAAGCGTTTCTTCGTAAACGGTAAAACTTACTCCTTCTTCCCCGAATATTTTATGCAATTGTGTACGTACTTTTTCTTCTCGCTCGGCTTGTGAAAATTGAGCTAAACCGCCATTCATGAAGCCGCACAAGGCAAATTTCGTATTTTCGGCGTTTGAGTGGTCGTAAAATTCGGTTATGGGTCCGACATTGCTAAATACTGTTCCTGAGAAATTACCGCCTTTCCAAAAGGGTTTTTCGTAGCTAACGGCAACTTTGATGGAGTCTTTCATCCAAGTATGTGTTGACTTTGAAATACTCAAAAAGTTAGCGTCAAAATTCGGTTTTACGCTTACATTTTCCACAAATAAAGCTGGCGGAATTGTTACGATAATTTGGTCGGCTTCGTAAGTTGAATCCGCAGTTTTTGCAAGTACTTTTTCACCCGAAAAATCAATGGTTTCTACTGGTTGATTTAAAAGTAATTCTTCGGCAGTTAAAGCAGCCGCAAGTTTATAAAGCAACTCACTCGTTCCTCCAACAATCCGATAGCTGTGCGGCTGTTTCGGAATTTGCACTTCTTGCGGTGGCAACGCCGAAAACGCCTCAAAAAACGCCGTTCCTTGCATGTGTTGTGTAAAATGCTCGACTTCTAATTCGTTGAGTAATTTTCGTAGGTAGGTATTTTCCTCCCAAAACCACGTTGCACCCATTTCAACGGGCGTTTCGTTTTCGGAAATTTTCGTGTAAATTCTTCCACCAATTCGGCTTCGGGCTTCCAAGACTTTCACGTTGAAGCCTTTTTCTTTTAACCGATAAGCAGCCAACAAACCAGAAAGTCCGGCTCCGATAATGAGTAT
>JANQUM010000042.1 GCA_030731175.1 Spirosomataceae bacterium | reverse complement strand
GATGAAAGGAACAATACCGCTTCGTGCCAAAAATTTCTTGGGGCGGGGCTCAGTTCCGAATCCGCCGTTGGTTTTTGGCGAATTAATCAATGAAAAACTCAAAGAGAGCGGCATTGCAGTAGAAGGGAAAGTGCTTTTACAGAGTTATAAATCGGGAGATTTGAAAACACTGATTTCGATAAATTCAAAACCGCTTCCCGAATTGCTAACATCGTGTAACTACTTTAGCATTAACCTTTTAGCAGACGCTTTTACAAAGCAAGTAGGCTATAAAATGGCGGGAAGTTTTACTTACGAAGCTGGTATAAAGGAAACTAAGAATTTTTGGGGAAATCGTGGTGTAAACGTGAGTACTTTAAATATGAAAGATGGAAGCGGGCTTTCTCCTTCTGGCACAATCACCGCAAATGTGATGTGCGAAATACTGGGAGAAATGAAACGAAGTTCGTTTTTTGAAACGTTTACCTCTACAATTCCACAGCTTGGAATATCGGGTACGGTTGCGAGGATAGGAGACGGGCGGAATAAAAATATGTACGTGAAAAGTGGCTCAATTGAATCTGCACGAGCTTACGCGGGCTATTTCAGAACCTCTGAAGGAAAATGGATGACGTTCATGATCGGTGTAAACCGATACGATGATGAGGCGTCAAGAGAAGTTAATGCTTTTTTACGAGAAATCTTAATTGATTTGAGTAAGCTATGATAAAGATTGGTACAAAATCAAAAATCCCACGAAGCACTTTGCTTCGTGGGATTTTATATAAGCTAAAAATTTAAACCAACTTATTGATAATATCATTTACGTTTTGTCCTTCTGCTTCAGCTTTAAAATTTCGTACAATTCGGTGCTGAAGTATTGCTGACGAAACAGCAACTACATCTTCGATATCCGGCGAGTATTTGCCATTAATCAAAGCGTTACACTTTGCTGCTAATATCAGGTTCTGCGAAGCTCTCGGGCCTGCTCCCCACTCTAAGTAATCTTTTGCTACCTGACTGGCACTTTCCGTGTTTGGGCGGGTTTTCTGTACTAATTTAACGGCGTATTCAACTACGTTATCAGCAACAGGAACACGACGTACAAGGCTTTGAAAATACTTGATTTCATCTTTTGAAATTATAGTATTAAGCGTTGGTTTTTGGTCGTTTGTGGTGCTTTTTACAATTTGAAGTTCCTGCTCATACGTAGGATAATCTAATTTGACCATGAAAATAAAGCGGTCAAGTTGAGCCTCTGGTAACGGGTAAGTTCCTTCTTGTTCAATTGGATTCTGCGTTGCCAAAACGAAAAAGGGCTTTTCTAATTCGTGTTTTACGCCTGCAACAGTTACCGAGTATTCTTGCATGGCTTCTAAAAGTGCCGACTGCGTTTTGGGTGGTGTCCGGTTGATTTCATCCGCTAAAATTATATTTGCGAAAACAGGGCCTTTTATAAATTTAAATTTACGTTCGTTGTCGAGTGTTTCTGAACCAAGAATATCAGAGGGCATCAAATCAGGCGTGAATTGAATACGGTTAAAGCTCAGATCCATTACTGACGCAATTGTTTGAATCAACAAGGTTTTTGCTAATCCTGGAACTCCTACGAGTAAGCAGTGACCTTGACAAAACACGGCGGTAAGTAATAACCTCACGGTGTCTTCCTGTCCAACAATTACTTTGCTTATTTCTTTGGTTAACTTTTCGTAACTTCCTTTGAAGGCGTCAGCTGCTTCAACGTCAGAATTATAGAGTGGTTTGCTCACTTTTTTGGGGATTGAAATTAGTGGTAATTTAATTATTTAAAGTGCACTTTTTAGAATATTGCAATCGCCGAATTCAGGATCGATTTTGACAAAAACCTCTTCCATTGCTTCTTTAAACCATTTCTCAATTTGGCGATTTTTCTTCTCAGACAAGGCGTATTGTTGTATCAACTCGTAATCTGAATTTAAACTTGCGGTGTGAGGCTCGTGAGTTTTCTTGAAATAAACCAAACGGTAACCTGTTTTACCATCTTGACTTCTGAAAGGTATTGGAGCACTAACTGTGCCAACTTGCATGGTATCAAGCATAAAATATAGGTTGGGCTCCATGTTTTGATCTAAATCGAGCTTGTTCGTGCCAGTTCTTGGGCTAGTTAAGAACCCGCCACGTAAAGCTGTTTCTTCGTCTTCTGAATATTTTACCTGACTCTCAAAGGTAATTG
>JANQUM010000041.1 GCA_030731175.1 Spirosomataceae bacterium | reverse complement strand
CGGTATGACTGATTATGGTTACGTCGTAATAATCAATGTTTTTCAGCGTATTCACAAAATCGCCCAATTCTGTAATCTGCTCGTTATCAATATAATAACTTCCCCCGCCAAAAAATATATTACGAATTTCTTCTTTTGGTTGCTGGGAAATTCCCGAAACAGACATTCCCAAAATCAAAACCGTTATCAGTAGATTTCCAATACTATTGCTCGATTTGCCCATCTCTTCCACACTAAAATTTAACAGTTTTTAAGTCGTAACCATGCAACGCCAAAATTGCTGCACCGTCTTATTGCAAAAGTTAAATAAAAAAACACAAAATGAAAAAGAACAACTTCAGATTAACATTCACAGCGTTAATGATCAGCTATTTTGCAATTTCGGTAAACGCTCAAAGTAACGTAAACAAACAGCAGATTAAAGTCAGGGTTGAGCGGGAAATTGACGGACGAAAAACCGTGCAAGAAAAAACCATTGATGCCTCAAAGATGACGGAAGACGAACGGCAAGCCACCATTGATAGCTTGCAAAATGCCATGATGGGCGAAGGTTATGCCGGAAAAAAGATAAAAGTAATTATCGAAGATACAGACAAAGTAATTTCCGATGAAAACGAGAATCGCTTTGAATTTCGAGATAACGAGCCACAAACTACAGACGGCGACAATTTCGAAGAAAACAACCGAAATTACAGATTCAAAAGCAACAACCCGCGAGTGATTATTAAAAAACGGTATTCTGACCACGACGATTTTGAATGGGACAGCGAAGCTTGGGAAAAAGACTTCGAACGAAGCATAACCAACCTCAGTAACCGATTACAGTATTTGGGCGACGAAATTCCCCGCAGAATTGAAAACAACGTTCCGCACTATCGTTTTGACAAAGGTTTTTTTGGCGGACAGTCCACACCGATTAGATCTGTTGATGTTTACCCAAATCGCCCCGACTCACATATCATAAACGTTCGATTCTTTGCTCCCAACGAGGGCGATATTTCAATAAAAATTATTGATATTAACGGGAAAATTATGGCTCAGGAAACAGTTAAAAACTTTCAGGGCGAATACGTCGGACAGATGAAATTGCGGCAAAACAGTAGCGGCACTTTTTTTGTTTTGATTACACAGAACGAAGACGGTCTAACTAAACGAATTATTTTAGATTAAAGAGCAACTTTTTTGCCCCGACGAGCATCTAATAAAAAAACAGCATACAATAGGGGCATATTATTCTTGCGGTTAGGCTAAAACTCATAAACACATACCGCTCATCAGTCTATATTACCATTAAAAATGGTTTCGTTAAAAATAATAGTACTTTGTATTGCATAATACCAAACTATACATAATATTTGTATCGTTGGCAATTGGAGAAGTTTTCACAAACACTTACACTGAAAAAAGCATGAAGAAATCACTCACCCTACTTTTAGTAATATTATTTACGGGAAGCAGTAACGTTTTCGCTATTGGTTTACCAAATAATGCTTATACGCATAAGTACGCTCCAATTAACAGTAGTATTAGCAACGAAAAAGCAACTATTGCCGAAAAAGACGTTACGTTACTTGTAGGTCAGGTGCGTGATGCCTACGCCGACGAGCACACAAATACGCTTGATTCACCGAGCGATTTCCAAGAGTTTACCAACGCAATTGTAAACAGAATTGTCGGTTTTGTATCAATGATACTCCTAAGTTTAGCCTCGTTTGGCAGCTCACTCGCCGACGAAATACATATTGCACATACTTGGATTTTGACAGATTTACCTCCTCAAGTCTGACTTTTTTCGAATCTAATAATTGTACAGAAAGCGACTTTAGTAGTCGCTTTCTTCGTTTTATCATATTCAAAGCGGAATAAATGCAGCGATGTCAATTATTATCATTGACGATATTTATAACGTGCATTTACATACATGATACGCCTAACTTTGTTTTCCAGTGATTGAATTATAAATAAAGCATAATACATGAATTGGGATCTGCTACTTGAAAACCTTACTAATCCGGCGTTACTTTTCTTTTTCCTCGGCCTATTTGCCGTTCAATTAAAAAGCGATCTTGAAGTTCCGGAAAACTCATCGAAATTCATTTCCATATACCTGCTTTTCTCCATTGGCTTCAAAGGTGGTCAGGAGCTATCGCACAGCCATTTAGGGGTAGAAATTCTATGGGCGTTAGTATTC
>JANQUM010000040.1 GCA_030731175.1 Spirosomataceae bacterium | reverse complement strand
TCAGAAAACCTTCGGCTTTATTTACGTGCGGATGGTAAGTGGTGAGGTAGTTTACTTGCGACTGTGCAACATTACCAAAAGTAAATACGAAAAAAAGGAGTTTAAATAATTTCATTTTTATAGAACGAAAGCCTTTGCAAAAATAATATTTTATCTGCTATTTCAGTCAGGTTGGGTTAACAAAAGGAGCCATCGAAAAAGTTACTTTTCGATGGCTCCTTTTGTTAACTTTCTGAATTAATGTCCGCCTTTCAAGCTTTTATTTGCAACTTCTTTATCAAAGTCAATGCCTTGCTTCCGCAATACCTTTTGCGTTACAATGCCAAAGATAAAGAGGTAAATAAAACAGCCCATGGCTAAAATGTAGGACGTTTGAATGCCCATGGTGTCTGCTAATTTACCCTGAACTACGGGAAGGATGGCTCCACCCAAGATCATCATAATCAGTAGCGACGCTCCCTGATTGGTATATTTTCCTAAACCTGCCGTTCCGAGTGAAAAGATACTCGGCCATAGAATTGAGCAGAATAATCCACCCGAAATCAAGGCGAAAAGGGCAACTTTACCCGTTGTCATAATTCCGATTAATGTCATTATTGCTCCCAAGACTGTGAATATTAGAAGTAATTTAACCGGCTTTTCCTGACTTGCTTTGTAGGCAAAAATCATAACCAAAACACATCCTGCGTAAGGTAGTAGGTCAGTCACGTCGCCACTGTAAAGTACATTCACCAATAAAACGATTGCGAAGGCAACAAAAGGTACAACAAATTCAAGGATTTTCTTCGTAGAAGTTTTCATGTCAAAAACACCAATAGATGCCGTCCAGCGACCAATCATCATACTTCCCCAAAAGAGGGAAATGTATTTCGATATTTCGGAGGAGCCAAGACCTTCCGTTTCTTTCAAATATTCTCCTAAATTGGAACCTATGGTTACTTCTACCCCTACGTAAACGAATATAGCGAGCATTCCCAAAATGGCTTGTGGGTAGGCAAATACTGATTCCCGAGCCTGATTTGACACAGCGGGTTTTGAAAGACCAATTACGGTGTAAATCAAATAGCCAACGAGGATAATTGCCATTATTCCGAAGATGGCAAGAATTGCGGTTTCTATGCCGAATATGAATGCCACAATCACACCAAAACCAAACAGGGCTATTGGCACGCCGATAACAGAATTATTTACCTTTACTTCATCGTCGTTTGTGATACGAGGTAACTTTGACATTTTGAAGAATAACGCCATTCCCAAAAACAATGCTCCCAGTATCAGGTAAGGAATTTTCACATCTTCAATGCCCGCAGCAGCGGCGGCATCGCTTGAAATAGAGCCAAAAATAGCATAAGAAACCAACGCCGGCCCAATTGTTCCGCCAAGGTTATTCACTGCTCCGCCCAGATTAATGCGTTGAGCACCAGTCTCTTCTGGCCCGAGGGCGATCATGAAAGGTTGCGTTGCGGTTTGCTGCAAAGAGAAGCCTAAACCAACGACGAACAAACCACCTAAGAGCAATTCGTAAGATTTTATTTCGGCAGCCGGGTAAAAGAATAGCGTTCCTACCGCTGAAATGAGCAAGCCATAGATGATTCCGTTTTTGTATCCTATCTTATTAAGAATATCGGTGTTCATCAATTTACAGAATACCAAATACAGTACTGAGCCAATAAAATAAGCGGCGTAAAACGCAAAGTCAACGAGTTGGGCTTGCGTTTGGGAAAGAACAAATTTTTCTTTAAAAAGCGGAATTAGAATCCCGTTTGATGCAGCAACGAAACTCCAGAAGAACCAGACGGTCATGAGAGTGTAGAGTGCCGATCGGTTAGTTTTTTGGGTTGAATCTTGGTTCATAAAAAAAGGTAGATTTGGTTGAATTCGGGTTGTGAACCACAAAATTAACCAAATCTACCACTTGTAGAAGTAAACCCGTTTATTTAACTCCTCTAAATCAGTAAAGCTTTTTAGTGTGCCGAGCTTCCAACCGTCAGTAAGAAAACCCCAATACCGGCAAAATAACCGATGATCGCGAGCCAACTAATTTTCTTAACGTACCAGAAAAACTCTACTTTCTCAATTCCCATCGCCGCAACACCCGCCGCTGATCCGATAATTAAGGCACTTCCGCCCGTTCCGGCACAGTAGGCAAGTAATTCCCAGAAGGAGTCATCCATCGGAAATTGCTCTAAGCTGTACATTCCCAT
>JANQUM010000039.1:1716-11466 GCA_030731175.1 Spirosomataceae bacterium | reverse complement strand
GTATCTATAAACCTTTCTAAAACCTTTTCTTTAAAATTTTAGCGGAACAGATGCTTTCGTATCGTCCCACATCAAATCAAGTGCTTTGTCTGAAACTGCGATGGTCATTGCTTCTACCGTTGAAGATGTTTTTGTTGGCTTAACTTTTACCGTGGCCACATCGTCTTTCTTAATTTTATCATAACCATAAGATCCC
The DNA here is from genome assembly GCA_030731175.1 of Spirosomataceae bacterium. Classification (GTDB taxonomy): domain Bacteria; phylum Bacteroidota; class Bacteroidia; order Cytophagales; family Spirosomataceae; genus JANQUM01. The sequence continues at coordinate 11,270 of JANQUM010000039.1, read as the reverse complement.
CACTGCTTTAAATTTGAGTTAAGGATAAACGACCACTCGTTTTCTCCTGGAATTGCGAATAGAGTGTAGGTGCCTGCTTTTACTTTTGCTCCGCCGAAATCTACGTCTTTTTTGAAAGTTACCTCTGTGCCATCATTTGCTCCGGCACGCCAAACCTGACCGTAAGGAACAAGTTTCCCGAAAATTTCACGGTCGTTCTTAGATGGTTGCCCGTAAGCTACAGAAACGTTATCGCTATCCGCCGTCATGCGTGGGCTTGCAGGCTTTTTCTGAGCGTAAGACGCTGAAACAACGAATAGAAGGGCAAATAATACTACTAAATTCTTTTTCATCAATGTAAATTTTATTAGATGTGAATGATGTTTTATAAACGGAAGAGTAACCCTTTTGGTTTTACGAGCGTGTTAAACAATCTTAACTGATTATCAAACTTTGGCTTTTGCAGCTTTCAAACGCTCTTTTTCTTCTTTTTCTTTTTGTAACTTTTCTGCCATTAATCGCGGGTTAGTTGGTTCTTCGTTGATAATATCAGATTCTACCAAGCCGTCACGCAAACGCACAATTCGGTGTGCGTATTGAGCAATGTCTTCCTCGTGCGTTACCATGATTATCGTGTTTCCTTTCTGGTGAATATTCTCGAAAAGCTCCATGATTTCGTACGATGTCTTGGTATCTAAGTTACCAGTTGGTTCATCGGCAAGCAGAATACTTGGGTCGTTCACTAGTGCTCTTGCTACGGCAACTCTTTGGCGTTGTCCGCCTGATAGTTCGTTCGGTCGGTGACCAGATCGGTCTCCAAGCCCTACGCTCGCCAATACGTCCTGAGCTTTTTTTGTCCTGTTTGCTTTGTTAAAACCCGCGTAAATAAGCGGCAAGGCCACGTTATCAAGCGAAGATTGGCGAGGAAGCAGATTAAAAGTTTGAAAAACGAAACCAATTTCTTTGTTTCTGATTTCGGCAAGTTCGTTCTCAGACATCTTACTTACATCCTTTCCATTCAACACATAAGAGCCGGCGGTCGGTGTATCAAGGCAGCCAATAATATTCATCAACGTAGATTTACCCGAACCCGAAGGCCCCATAAAAGCTACGTATTCGCCTTTTTTTATGGTGATGTCAATCGTTTTGAGGGCTTGTACAACCTCTGCACCCATCACGTACCTTTTTGATATATTGGTGGTTTGGATAATGATTTCGTTCTTTTCAGACATAATTCGCAGTTTATTTCTTCAAAAGTAATGATTCAAACCTTTACCGTATCTTATTTTTCTATCAATGTTTACTGTGCCTGATAGATGGGTGTTTTTTACGGATGGTTGGCAATAAAAACGGGAATACAAAATTTGCATTCCCGTTTGAATAGGGTGAATGATAGAGACGTAAAACTTTAGCCCCAAAGTAAGATTCCGACCTTATTCGCCATACAGTTCTTTTCTTTGTTCCTTTACGCGTTCGTCAGAAAGGTAATCGTCAAACGTCATCAGTTTATCGAGTACACCTCTTGGGGTGATTTCAACAACTCGGTTTGCAACTGTATTTGACAATTGCTGATCGTGGCAAGTAAAGAAAATATTACTGTCGAAATCCTCCATTCCTTTGTTCAAAGCTTGAATAGATTCCAAGTCAAGGTGATTGGTTGGTTCGTCAAAAATCAAGGCGTTAGCTTCTGAAAGCATCATTTTGGAAAACATGCAACGTTGCTTTTCTCCACCAGAAAGTACTGTACTTTTCTTGAAAACCTCTTCACCCGAAAACAACATCCGACCAAGAAAACTACGGACGAAAGTTTCGTCTTTGTTGGTTGAATACTGACGAAGCCAATCCACTAAATTCATTGAACCGTCGTCAAAATAGTCCGAATTTTCGTTTGGTAAATAGTCAGTTGTGATGGTTACTCCCCATTTAAACGACCCAGACGATGCTTTTTTCTTTCCCATCAATACGTCGAAAAACGACGAAACGGCAAGACCGTCTTTGCTTAGAAAAGCAATTTTGTCTTTTCGCATTGCTTGAAAAGAAATGTCTTTGAAAAGGTAAACACCCTCTTCATTTTTATAACTCAGGTTTTCTACCATTAGCACCTGATCTCCGACTTCACGTTCTGGCTTAAAACCAATGAAGGGATAACGCCGCGAGGACGGCTGAATATCAGCAACGTTTAGCTTCTCAATCATTTTTTGGCGGGAAGTTGCTTGTTTTGATTTCGCAACGTTTGCCGAGAAACGACGGATAAATTCCTCCAGTTCTTTCTTTTTATCTTCCGCTTTCTTATTTTGATCAGCCTTCTGACGAGCCGCTAATTGACTTGATTCGTACCAAAACGAGTAATTTCCACCGTAGATCTGAATTTTCTTAAAATCAAGATCGGCAATGTAGGTACAAACGTTATCTAAAAAGTGACGGTCGTGAGAAACGACGATAACCGTATTTTTGAAATTCATTAAAAAGTTTTCCAACCACAAAATCGACTCAATGTCAAGGTTGTTGGTAGGTTCGTCCAAAAGTAATACTTCAGGATCTCCGAAAAGAGCCTGAGCGAGCAAAACCTTTACTTTTTCAGAAGGATTTATCTCAGACATCAAGGTTTGGTGATAGGCTTCTTTAATGCCAAGCCCCGAAAGGAGCGACCCTGCGTCAGATTCTGCTTCCCATCCGTTCATTTCCGCAAATTCGGCTTCAAGCTCGGCGGCACGGTTTCCGTCTTCTTCAGAAAAGTCGGGTTTCATATAAATGGCGTCTTTTTCGAGCATCACCTCGTACATCCGCTCATTTCCCCGCATTACGGTGTCAAGCACGGTGTATTCATCAAAAGCACTTTGGTTTTGCTTCAAAACTGACATCCGTTCGCCGGCATCCATGCTGATTGTTCCGGTGGTTTGCTCTAAATCTCCCGCTAAAATCTTCACGAAAGTAGATTTTCCTGCACCGTTGGCCCCGATAAGTCCGTACACGTTTCCCGGAATAAATTTCAGGTTAACGTCTTCAAAAAGCACTCGCTTGCCAAATTGCAGCGAGATATTATTTACACTAAGCATATTTTTCTTATTTTCTGTATTTCAAAACGGGTGCAAAGGTACGAAAACTTACGCCACAATCGAACATTGAGCGGCTCAAAGTGGTTTTAAAGCACACATCCAAAGTTTTGATACTTCGTTTTTAAGTTTTGACGAACAATAAGTAGCTTTGTAGCGAAGAAAGCAGCCGTGAGGTTTGAGCCTTTACTCGTTGGTAAAATTTGTTTTGTCAAGGTTTCATCCTCACAGACAACTCGATAAAACAACGATAATAGTAATATAGTTTGTTGATAATAAATAAGTTAAATCATCCTGATTGATGGGTTTAAACCAAAAATCAGACATCCGAAAAGAAATGGCAACAAAGAAAAAAGCAGCGGCGAAAACCAAATACAGCCGGGAAACTTACATGTATTGGTACGAATCAATGCAGCTTCAACGCAGGTTTGAAGAAAAAGCGGGTCAATTGTACGGACAACAGAAAATCCGAGGGTTTTGTCATTTGTACATTGGTCAGGAAGCCTGTTCTTCTGGGTCGGTTTCTGCTCTTGAAAAAGACGACAAATATATCACCGCATACCGTGACCACGGGCACCCGCTTGCACTTGGCACAAGCCCGAATGCTATCATGGCGGAGCTTTTCGGTAAAGTAACCGGAACCACGAAAGGGAAAGGCGGCTCAATGCACATTTTTGATAAAGAAGTTAACTTTATTGGCGGTCACGGAATTGTTGGGGCACAAATCCCGATGGGAGCCGGAATTGGTTTCGCCGAAAAATATAAGGGCACAAAGAACCTTTGTATTTGTATGATGGGAGATGGTGCCGTGCGTCAGGGAGCTTTACACGAAGCATTCAATATGGCAATGACTTGGAAGATACCGACCATTTTTGTGGTTGAAAACAACGGTTACGCCATGGGAACATCGGTTGAGCGTACGTCAAATGTGCGTGAGCTTTATACACTCGCTGAAGCTTACGATATGCCCGCCGAACCTGTTGATGCAATGGACGTTGAGGCAGTTCACGAAGCCGTGAGCCGTGCCGCTGACCGTGCCAGAAAAGGCGATGGGCCAACGTTCTTAGAATTCAAAACATATCGTTTCCGTGGGCACTCGATGTCTGATCCGCAGAAATACCGGACAAAAGAAGAAGTAGCCGACTGGAAATCTCGTGACCCAATTGCGATGGTAAAAGATCGGATTCTGACAAACGAAATTGCAACTGAGGAAGAACTGGACGAAATAGACAAGAAAATAAAACAAACGGTAGCTGATGCAGTGAAATTTGCTGAGGATTCGCCATACCCAGAAGCCCACGAAGCCTTTGAAGACGTTTATGTAGATAAAGAGTACCCTTTTTTAAGAGAGTAAAACTCAAAAAATAGATTTGAGGGATGCCCGTTAGTGAAAACTGACGGGCATTTCGTATTTTTAGAGAATACTAATTCTACTTCAAAAACGCCTTAAAATGACCCCAACCCTCAAAACCGCCTACAACCCCGAAAATTTCCGTCAACAAGCCCACAGCTTAGTTGATCAATTAGCAGATTACCTCGAAAAAGTACAATCGCAGCCGAATGATGTTCTGGCAATTCCGTTTGAAGAACCCGAATCAACGTACGAATATTGGAAAGAAGACTATCAAGCAGGAAAAGGGGAAGTTTCCGATTTTTACGAAAAAGTAATCGAGAAATCCGTTCACATACATCACCCTCGTTACATGGGGCATCAAGTTTCGCCGCCGTTGCCAATTGCCGCCGCTACATCTATGCTGACGGCGTTGTTAAATAACGGAATGGCAGTGTACGAAATGGGTTTAGTTTCTAACCCGCTGGAAAGGTTGATTTCTGAAATAGTAGCGAAGCGGATTGGCTACGACGACAATTCGGGTGGATTACTTACTTCGGGCGGAACATTGGCAAATTTAACGGCTTTGCTTGCCGCAAGAGCAAATAAAACAAGCGTTTGGAGCGATGGAAACGATAAAAAACTCGCGGTCATGGTTTCGGAGGAAGCTCATTATTGCATTGATCGTGCCGCTCGAATTATGGGAATGGGAACGGAGGGAATCATCAAAATTCCGTCGAACGAAAAATTTCAACTTCGGGCAGAACTACTCGAAGAATACTTGGAAGAAGCGAAGAACAAAGGTTTTCAGGTGATTTGTATCGTGGGAAGTGCGTGTTCTACCTCAACCGGAAGCTACGATGATTTAAACGCAATCGCTGATTTTGCCGAAAAGCACGACATTTGGTTTCACGTAGACGGTGCTCACGGTGCAGCAGTTGTTTTCTCCGAAAAATACAATTACCTCGTTGCCGGACTTCACCGAGCAGATTCCATGATTTTGGATTGGCACAAAATGCTGATGGTTCCGGCGTTGGCAACGTCGCTGATTTTTAAACGAAATGCGGATTCTTACCGCACGTTTCAACAAAAGGCTCAGTATTTATGGGATAATCAAGATTCAAAAGACTGGTTTAATTCGGGAAAACGGACGTTTGAGTGCACGAAGCTGATGATGAGCGTAAAGATTTACAGTATCATTAAAGCGTTTGGCGAAGAAGTATTCACCGAAAACGTGAATTATCTGCACGACTTAGCTCGTACTTTTTCTCAAATGATTCAGCAATCATCCGATTTTGAGCTTCCCGTTGTTCCACAAAGCAATATTGTTTGCTTCCGGTACATAAAAGCGGAGGAAGAAAACTCGAACAAGCTAAACTCCACAATCCGCCAACAGTTGTTGACAAACGGGCGGTTTTACGTCGTTCAAACCACACTAAACGAGGAAGTTTATCTGCGAGTTTCGCTCATGAATGCGTTAACAACCGAAAACCACTTGCGGGAGCTATTAAAAGAAATAGGGCAAATTGCCGAACGAATAGTGCGTTGACGAATTTGCCCTAAAATCTAATCAAGCCACTTTCAATACCATTTTACCAGTATTTGCTCCGCTAAATAGTTTCATAAGTGTTTCGTGGAATGCCTTTACGCCACCCTCTTCTACGTGATAGTTGGCGTTAAGCTTCCCTGCGGCAATCCAACCGCCCATTTCTTTGGCGGCTTTGCCGTAATTAGCAATATTGTCAAATACCACGATTCCTTCCATTCTGGCACGATTTACCAACAAAGAAAGGTAATTCTTCGGTCCAGATGATTCTGTCGCGTTGTACTGAGAAATCGCTCCGCAGATTACTATACGAGCTCTTTTGTTGATAAGAGTCAACATAGTGTCCAATATTTCACCGCCTACGTTATCAAAATATACGTCAACGCCACTTGGGCAGGCTTTTGCAAGATTTTTACGTAAACCGTCTTCTTTGTAATCTACACAAGCGTCAAAGCCCAATTCGTTTACTACGTAATCGCATTTGTCTTTTCCTCCGGCAATTCCGACTACGCGGCAGCCTTTGATTTTGGCAATTTGTCCAACCACGCTTCCAACAGAACCCGCTGCTCCCGAAACTACGACCGTTTCGCCTTCTTTGGGAAGACCGGTATCTAAGATTCCGAAGTAAGCCGTCATTCCTGACATACCGAGTGTTCCTAAATAGACGGGTAAATCAACGAACGAAGGGTCAACCTTTATCAATTCCTTAGCGGGAAGGCTTGCATATTCTTGAACACCGGTGTTTCCACTTACAAAATCGCCTTTTTTGAAGTTATCATCTTTCGAATCAACTACCTCCCCTATGCCCAACGCACGCATCACATCGCCGATTTCGACGGGTTTTATATAACTGCGGCTGGCGTTCATCCAGCCACGCATGGCGGGGTCAATAGAAAGATAAAGCGTTTTTACTAAAACTTCGCCATCGTTTATTTCGGGCAATTCTGCGTCTTCTATTTTCCAGCAGTCGTTTGTCGGTTCTCCAACAGGACGCTTCATAAGTTTCACTTGAGTGTTTTGCATAAGTATTGAGTTTTAGTTTGATGAAATTGTGTTCATTCCCTAAAAGAAGGGAATGCAAATACGTTTTTGTTTGAAGATAAGCCAAATTCTTTTATAATTTTGTCGACAACACTATTATTTAGGAGAGCTAAAATTTTGATGAGGAAGGTAATATCGTTTTGTTTACTGACATTGATTGTATTGAATGCTTCTGCTCAGGAGGGGGTAATTTCTGAGAATGCTCAGTTGGGCGTTGAAGTTCCTGATTTTGATATTCAGATTCTTACCAACGAAGGCTCTGTAGTGACAAACATCCGCAATTACCGAGGGAAGGTAGTTATCTTAGAATTTTGGGCAACTTACTGTGGCCCCTGTCTCCCGGCGATGGATCATCTTGCTGAAGTAAGAAACAACTTCACCAACGAGTTAGAGGTATTTGCAATAACAGACGAGCCTCGCTCAAAAGTTGTAAATTTTTTAAATAACCGACCAGCAAGCTTATTGGTAGCCCTTGACGATGATAAAACGCTGAACAGACTCTTCTACCATCAATTTATGCCGCATACCGTTGTTATCGGACCGGATGGTTTTGTAAAGGCGATAACTTCGCCAGACCAGATAACAAAAGAATTAATTTATTTGGCAATCAATGGAGTTGACTTAATGGTGAAAACCAAAGCGGAATTTGCCACAAATGATTTTAATGACGCCGCACTTGTGCAATACTCGTCCACAGAAGATAACAGCATATACAAAGTTGTAATTTCGCCGCAGGTAGATGGCATTCAGTCTCAAATCAACAAAAAAGCTCCTAACGAGTACGAGTTTACAAACTGCACCGTGCCAATGATGTATCAGGCACTTTATCAAACAACACTAAAAGAAGCAGACGGCCGAGCTTGCCTTGAAGTAACTCAGCAAACAAAGTATTTGCTCGAGGAAAATTATCAATATTGTCTGAAACTCAAAGTGCCAGAAAAACAAGAAAGTAACATCGGTTTGATTGGAATGCGGCATTTAGAAGAAGTATTTTCCATAAGACCGCAGAACGAAATGCGAAGCCGCAACGTATATTCGCTGATGATAAGTGAACCCGGTTCGCTGGTGGCTGATTCGCTAACCACTGCTCCAGAAGGAAACATGAGTCTGAAAGACTTTATATCTCTATTGTGGGAAACCCGATTGGTTGATAAACCTATTATAAACGACAGCGGCCTACCTGATGACACTATAATGAGCATAGAAATACCAACGCAAGTATATGAAGTAGGTGAGCGTTTGGCGAGTATCGGAATGCGATTAGAACCTAAAATCAAAGAAACCAGTTGCCTGGTATTACACAAAGACGTGCCATCTCCCTGAGTATCAATTTGGTAAGTCGGTACATTTATTAAACAAACATTTTGCTATTTTTTTGTGAATTTAGATAAAATAACTATTTTTGCACCCCGTATAAAATCGAGATACATATTTAATCATATATAGCAATGGCTAAGAAAGGAAATCGTGTGCAAGTAATTCTTCAGTGCACAGAGCATAAAGAAACCGGAATGCCGGGAATGTCACGTTACATCACGACTAAAAATCGTAAAAACACAACAACTCGTTTGGAGTTGAAGAAGTACAACCCTTTCTTGAAAAAGGTGACACTTCACAAAGAAATTAAATAAATTAGTTGGATTGATTAGAGTCAATCAGCAAAATCTTAAATAAGACTAATCATGGCAAAGAAAGTAGTAGCAGGATACCGCGATAAAGCCGCGGCAAAAAGTTATGCGAAAGTTATCAAGGCAATCAAGTCTCCAAAGACAGGTGCCTACACTTTCAAAGAAGAAATGGTATTAGCTGACAACGTTCAGGAAAAATTAAAAAATTGATGTAACTTACATCGAAATTTATATGAAAGCCCTTCGTCTTACGGCGAAGGGCTTTCTTTTTTTGTGGTTTAAAAGTATTTTTGTCCTCGAAAACGCCCATTTATGCCAAAGACAAAACAAGTTAAAGACTCATTCACTATCATGACCGAAATGATAATGCCTAATGATACCAATTCGCTTGGTAATCTAATGGGCGGAAACCTACTCCGAATGATGGATATAGTAGGAGCAATTTGTGCCCAAAAACACAGTAATCGTATCGTTGTTACGGCGTCTGTTGATAATGTCTCGTTCAAAAAGTCGATTCCGCTCGGATATGTTGTAACGCTAGAAGCTCAGGTTACTCGTAGTTTTAATTCGTCAATGGAAGTAATGGTGAATGTTTTCTCCGAAAATATTCCCGCCGGAACGAAAGAAAATACTAACAATGCTTTTTTAACTTTCGTCGCCGTTGATCAATCAGGCAGACCAATCGAAGTGCCTGAATTAGTACCCGAAAATGACGAGCAAACCGAACTCTACAACGGAGCGTTACGCCGCAGACAATTACGTTTAGTACTTGGCGGCAGAATGAAACCCGACGAAGCCACCGAATTACGGGCTTTGTTTCAAATATGATAAACCATGAAAATAACAGAAGCCATCTTCGTAAAAAGTGCCGCTGAGGTAGGACAATGCCCGCCGCCTAATATGCCGGAATACGCCTTCATTGGGCGTTCAAACGTTGGGAAATCGTCATTGATAAATATGTTAACGGGTTTTGGTAA
>JANQUM010000039.1:0-1616 GCA_030731175.1 Spirosomataceae bacterium | reverse complement strand
TTTGTGGATAAATTAGGAGAAAACGGTATTCCCGTAAAGTTGATTTTTACTAAAGCTGATAAGGTAAAACCGATGGTGGGTCAGAAAAATATCAACGATTTCACGATGAAAATGGCTGAAAGATGGGAGACCCTTCCCGAATATTTTATCTCTTCTGCCGAACGCCGAACCGGGCGTGATGAAATACTAAACCTTATTGCTGAAATCAATTCTGTAAGTTAAAAGCAGTAAAAGAAAGACAAAGTGACCAATGTCTTATATCTTTTGTTTTAGTAAGTGTATATTTGTTTTCTCTTTTTAATCAAAAAAAACAACAAATGGCAACTAAATATCTCGGCATTGACGTAGGAGGCACGAACGTAAAAATGGGCATTGTAGAAGCAGAAACTGGAACAATGACCGATTTCTTCAGTCATGATACCGCAGATTGGCGAGAATCAAACCATTTTATAGAAAACCTTGGTGATGCCATCGCTGTGCAGTTGAAAGAGAATCCTGAAGTAAAAAAAATTGGAATAGGCGTTCCTGGGTTAACCTCTCGTGATCGCACAACCTTGTTGGAAATTACTGCTATTCCCGAAATAAACGGAGTAGAAATTGTACCGATTCTTGAAAAAAGACTGAAAGGAATTGAAGTATTTATTGATAACGATGCCAACGCAGCAGCTCTCGGTGAGTATTACTTCGGCGAGCAGGGCGTTCCAGAAGATTATATTTTTGTAACCCTCGGTACTGGAGTTGGTGGTGCCGCAATTATTGATAAAAAAATATTTAAAGGCGGAGGCGGAAACGCCATGGAGCCTGGTCACGTGCCGTCAAAGCACGGCCGAGTTCTTGAAAGAAATATTGGTAAAGTTGAATTATTGGAATTAGCAACTAGAATGCGAAGGGAACACGCAGGAAAAACCCGTTTACCTGATGATGGTAGTATTTCAACAACTGGATTGGTAGCAGCAGCAGCCGAAGGCGACAGGTTGGCATTGGCTATTTTTGAAGAAGTAGGCGAAATGCTCGGTGACGGAATTGTCTCTATGATTCGCATTTTAGATATAACCACTGTTCTTATCGGCGGAGGACTATCTGCCTCGTTTGATTTCATCATGCCTGCCGTAAATCGTCAACTTAATTACTGGCTAACACCTTATTATCTGAAAACATTAGAAATTAATCGAGCAACTTTGGGAAATGATGCAGGGCTTTTAGGAGCTGCCAGTTTATGTTTCTGATGCAATGGTATCACACGGAGTGCAGATAGTTGAGGGAACAATCAAAGATTGTCTCGAAGTAACGAGTTATATTCCTGAATTCGGCGATAATCAGTACGATGAAGCGGTTTTCAGAAATCGACTTTTGGGAACAGAACACCTAATTCTACTGGCTGTAAGGAATAACCGTAACGTTGGTTTTAAAGTAGGCTACAGACGTGATGAAGACGGAAGTTTTTATAGTTGGATGGGCGGCGTAATTCCTGAATTTAGAAAATTGGGGATCGCGAAAAAATTAGCTGATACTCAGGAAGAATGGGCAAAGAAAAGAAGTTATACCTCGATTACCTTCAAAACCCGCAACTACCTCAAACCAATGCTTATCTTTGCATTGAAAAACGGTTTTAACAT
>JANQUM010000038.1 GCA_030731175.1 Spirosomataceae bacterium | reverse complement strand
GATTACTACAATACTGAGGCTCACTCAGAAGACTTATATCTGCCAATTGGCTACGATAATAATAACGATGAAGAGCAGTACATCGGGTTTTTTCATACAGGAGCGTATCAGGAAGCTCTTGCGGGTTATGGCGGAATTCAGCACTGTTTAATACCAGCACCAAAACACGTGCTGATTGACCTCAACGAAGAGGGCGAATTAGTGACCTCGCTCTTTTCTAAGGAACAAACCAGCGACTCGATGCTCAAATTATTAGGGTATTACCAAGACGCCCCCGAATTTGAAGCACTAATTGAGGAAAAGCAAGACGAAAAAAGCGTGGTGCATACAGAGGAAGAGTCAATTTTCATTGCTACGGCATAATTATATTAATTGCAAAACGTTTCCTATTTTAGCAGACAAACAGAAAAAATATTATGAAACTCAAAATTGCCGCTCTTCTTATCTCTTGTTCGTTTATCGTTTCTTCTTGTAATAAAAAACAATGTCCGGCTTACGGAAGTGTAGACCAAGAGAAAACGACTAAAAACGCTTAAGTAGAATCAGGAAATCAGTTTACACAACGTGCTTATTAACCATTTAATAGCTAAAGGTTATTTACTGATAGCTACGAAATTCTATCTATTCTATACTTTTACGCCGCTTACATTTCGTATCCGGTGAACTTATCTTATTCAACCATTTATGAAAAAATCTCAACAACAAAACCGTCGGGAGTTTATCAAAAAAGGAGCTGCCGTAGCCGGCGGCTTTTTTATTGTACCCCGCCACGTGCTCGGAAAAGGCTTTATTGCCCCGAGCGACAAACTAAATATTGCCGCTATTGGAGCGGGCGGAAAAGGCTCTTCAGATATTAAAAACGCCTACAATAAAGGTGCGGAGAATATCGTGGCACTCTGCGACGTAGATCACGCCCGATGTGAAGGAACAATCAAAGAGTTTCCGTCCGCAAAACTTTACAAAGACTTCCGTAAAATGTTGACTGAAATGGGCAAAGACATTGATGCTGTTGTCATTTCTGCTCCTGATCATATTCACGGCATTGCGGCAATGACGGCAATGCAAATGGGCAAGCACGTTTACGTGCAGAAGCCGTTGACGCACAATATTTATGAAGCCCGCCAGCTCACGGAAGCCGCTCGGAAGTATAAAATGGTTACTCAGATGGGAAACCAAGGAGCTTCAAACCCTGGTCAGCAGCAGATGATAAAGTGGTTTGATGAAGGCAAAATAGGTAAAGTGAAGGAAGTACACGTCTGGACAAACCGCCCCGTTTGGCCGCAAGGAATCAAAGTGCCAACAGATAAACCTGCTTTAATCGAAAGTATGTCGGCATCAGATTGGGATTTATTTATCGGGCCTGCCGAATTTGTGGATTACCACCCGCTTTATCACCCGTTTAAATGGCGTGGTTGGTGGAACTTCGGAACAGGAGCGTTAGGCGATATGGGTTGCCACTTAATTGATCCACCTTTCCGCGTACTTGAATTAGGCTACCCAACTGAAGTAGAATGCAGTGTTGGGCAAGTATTTACCCGAGACTGGACTCCTGAGTACATTCCAGAAGGTTGCCCGCCGTCATCTCATGTTCAGCTTAAGTTTCCGGCAACGAAGAAAAACCCAACCGATTTGACAATGGTTTGGTACGATGGCGGTATTCGTCCGTTCCATCCGTCTATCATTCCGGCGGATGACGATATCGGAGACGCAGGAAGTACCAACGGAGCGATGCTCCTCGGTGAAAAAGGCGTAATGACCTGCGGAACGTACGGTTTGAACCCGAAAATTTACCTGAATTCTGGTGAAAAACTTGAAATGGATAAAAATTTCAAAACCGATAATCCAAACGAGAAACTACCCGAATACGGGCACCACGTATCATGGACGGATGCCATCAAAGCCGGTTTCAACAGCAAAGAACACAAGGCGTTAACTTCTTCGTTTGATTACGCCGGACCTCTCACCGAAACCGTTTTGATGGGTAATCTTGCCATAAGAAGTTATACTACCGCTTCGAAAGACAAAAACGGGAAGTTAGAATTTGACGGTAGAAAAAAACTCATTTGGGACGGCCCAAAGATGGAAATCACGAATTACAAAGACGGAAATCAATTCGTTGGTCGTAAATACCGTGATGGCTGGAAGTTGATTTGACGTCCTGTTTAACTTATATTGAAACCTGTAAGGTCGTGGAGATCTTGCAGGTTTTTTT